>NZ_CAWPDB010000178.1:3098-17515 GCF_963886625.1 Vibrio sp. V23_P3S9T160 | reverse complement strand
CATTAGTGTAGTGGCTTGTATTAACTGGCCTTTTGTTCGGAGGCTTAAAAGATATCGGTGCATTGTAGGCCATTATTCCATGTAATGACTGGTCAAAGAATAACCTTTGTTGTGATTTTTGTCACTAAAGTGGAATATTTTATTCCATAGAATCGCCCTCAGTTCCGAATTAAAACCGAGAAATAGACGATGAACCTAGACCTAACCCTGTTGGTTACCGAAAGCCGCAATCCTGCCAGTGCTGACATTGACACCCTTTCCACCTTAGAGATGCTGCAAGTCATTAACCATGAAGATCAACTGGTCGCGTTGGCGGTTGAAAAAACCTTACCGCAGATAGCGCAAGCGGTGGATGCCATTACCTTGGCATTTCAAGCGGGTGGACGTTTGATCTACATGGGAGCGGGAACCTCCGGTCGCTTGGGGATTTTAGATGCTAGCGAGTGCCCACCCACCTACGGCTCTGATCCTAAACAAGTGGTTGGGCTTATTGCGGGCGGACACCCAGCGATTCTTAAAGCGGTTGAAAATGCCGAAGACAATGTTGAGCTTGGGCAAAGCGATCTGAAAAATATTAATTTGACCCGCAACGATGTGGTGGTGGGTATCGCCGCCAGTGGTCGCACACCCTATGCGCTAGGCGGTATGGCTTACGCTAAATCACTGGGTGCAACGGTTGTGGCAGTAGTGTGCAACCCAGATTGCGCGATGCAGCACGCGGCTGACATTGCCATTGTGCCTGTGGTGGGCGCGGAAGTGGTCACGGGCTCTTCACGTATGAAAGCGGGCACGGCGCAAAAACTGGTGCTTAACATGTTAACCAGCGGCGCGATGATTCGTTGCGGTAAAGTGTTTGGCAACCTCATGGTCGATGTCGAGGCAACCAACGCTAAGTTGATTCAGCGCCAAAATAACATTGTGGTCGAAGCGACAGGTTGCAGTAAAGAGGAAGCAGAACAAGCACTGAGCGCCTGCCATCGTCACTGTAAAACCGCCATTGTAATGATTCTTGCGGGGCTAAGCGCCGAGCAAGCGACGCAAAAACTGGCCAAGCATAATGGTTTTATTCGCGCGGCACTGAATGATCAATAACCCGACTGGATCTATCCAAGGATGTCCCAATGGCAAAAATAACCTCCAATATGATCGCCAAGCTGCTTAGTGCAGTCGGTGGTAGTGGCAATATCGGTAAGTGTGGTAACTGCATGACGCGCTTACGTTTAACATTAAATAATACGGCATTGGCCGATCAGGCTCTGCTGAAAACCCTTCCCGGCGTAATGGGCGTGGTGGAGAGTGACCAACAACTGCAGATCATTTTAGGCCCAGGCAAAGCGCAAACGGCGGCCGATATGATGAATGAGATGATCGCCAACGGTGGCGGTGCTGAGACGGATGTGGCCGTAACTGCCGATCTATCCGCGATTGCTGCTGAGCAGAAAAAGCAGATGAAGAGCAAGCAGACCAGCGGTGTACAACGTTTTTTAAGCAAATTTGCGACCATTTTCACGCCGCTGATCCCCGGTTTCATTGCTGCGGGTTTGTTGCTTGGTTTTGCCACTTTGCTGGAGCAAATGTTCGTTATCGATCAATCGCCTAGCCAGTTTATGCTCGATCTCATTACTTATATGAAAGTGTTTGGTAAAGGGCTATTTGCTTTCTTGAGTATTTTAATTGGTTATAACGCGCAGCAAGCCTTCGGTGGCTCGGGTGTTAATGGTGCCATTTTAGCTTCGCTGTTTGTGCTGGGGTATAACCCAGAGGCGACAACGGGTATCTACTCGGGTATGAGTGAATTCTTTGGCTTCGCCATTGACCCACGCGGCAACATCATCGGGGTACTATTGGCCTCTATTTTGGGCGCGCAAGTAGAACGTAAAGTGCGCCAATACATGCCTGATGATTTGGATATGATCTTAACCTCTGTGGTGACGTTACTCATCATGGGCGCGGTGACTTTCTTGGTGATCATGCCGATTGGCGGTGAGCTGTTTAAAGGCATGTCATGGTTGTTTTTGAACCTCAATGATAACCCGTTGGGCGCGGCGTTACTGTCGGGTTTGTTCTTAATTTCGGTGGTGTTTGGTATTCACCAAGGGTTTGTGCCAGTCTATTTTGCGCTGATGGATGTACAAGGTTTTAACTCTCTGTTTCCTATTTTGGCGATGGCGGGCGGCGGCCAAGTGGGCGCTTCGCTGGCACTCTATTTCAAAGCGAATAAAGATGCGTTGCTGCGCACGCAAGTGAAAGGGGCGATCATTCCCGGTATTTTGGGGATTGGCGAACCACTGATTTATGGCGTAACCTTGCCGCGGGTTAAACCGTTTGTCACCGCTTGCATTGGTGGGGCGGCGGGCGGTTTCTTCGTCGGCTTAGTTTCTTACCTTGGTTTGCCAGTAGGATTAAATACGGTGTTTGGCCCGTCAGGCATTGTCGCAATTCCATTGATGACTTCCGAGCAAGGAATTTTTGCTGGGATGATGGTGTTTGTTGGCGGTCTTTTAATCTCCTACACTGTTGGCTTTCTCGCGACCTACTTTTTTGGCTGCAAAGATGTCGATTTAAGCTAATTCACCCCCCCCTATGTATGGTATGCGAAATAGTATGCAAAATACCCAAACTCGGTCAAGTGAGGGTATTGGGTGAAATAGCGCGGCCTTTAGCACATCTTCTTTCTCTGTTGGATGTGTCTAAAGGCCTTTTATTTGGCCTAAAGAGCATCCACTACGCAAGTTCGCCTATAAACCCACCCGTTTGATGTGCCCATAGCTGAGCATAAACGCCTTGTTGTTGCAGCAACTCTTGGTGTGAGCCTTGTTCAATGATTCGTCCTTCATCCAGCACGATTAAGCGATCCATGGCGGCAATGGTTGATAAACGGTGCGCAATGGCGATCACGGTTTTGTTTTCCATCAGCGTTTCAAAATTTTCTTGAATAGCCGCTTCTACTTCTGAATCTAGGGCCGAGGTGGCTTCATCCATGATCAGAATCGGCGCATTTTTTAATAGCACTCTGGCAATCGCAATGCGTTGGCGTTGGCCGCCAGAGAGTTTGACACCGCGTTCTCCCACTTGAACATCGTAGCCAAGGTTGCCATTCTCATCCTGCAACTGCGCGATAAAATCATGAGCATGCGCTTGACGGCTTGCTTCTATCAGCGCTTCTTCCCCGGCCTCTGGGTTGCCATAGAGAATGTTGTCGCGGATTGAGCGGTGCAACAGAGAAGTATCTTGCGTGATCATACCAATGTGTTGGCGCAGTGAATCTTGGCTGACCTGCGAAACATCTTGTCCATCAATGCAGATTTTGCCGCCATTCAAATCGTAAAATCGCAGCAGCAAGTTAACCAGTGTGGATTTACCCGCGCCTGAACGACCCACTAACCCCACTTTTTCGCCTGCTTTTAACTCAAAGTTAAGCGCCTCAAACACAGTGTTCTCTTGTCCATAGTGAAAGTGAACGTTATGGAAGCTGATTTGCCCTTGCGTTACTTGCAGCGGCGGCGCATTGGCTACATCCGTTATGGTCACTGGTTGCGACAAGGTATTCATTCCATCCACCACAGTACCGATATTTTCAAATAGTGCGCTCACTTCCCACATGATCCATTTCGACATGCCTTGTACGCGCAGCGCAATGCTAATCGCAATCGCAATGACACCGACAGTCACTGAGGCATCGAGCCACAAATTGATTGATAAAGCGGCGATAGAAAACAGCAGTAAATAGTTGATGGCGTCAACACTCCACAACAGGCACGTCACCATGCGCATCTGTTGGTACACGGTGTTCAAAAACCGTTTCATGCTGCTTTTGGCGTACTGCATTTCTCGCTGTGAATGGGAAAACAGTTTCACGGTGGCAATGTTGGTGTAACTGTCGACTATGCTGCCCGTCATAGTTGAGCGAGCATCGGCTTGATCGGTCGCCACTTTTTTCATCTTGGGAATGAAATACAATTGAATGATGATGTAGGCCACGAGCCAAATCAGAATCGGGATCATCAAGATGCGGTCAGATTCGCCCATCATCCAAATCATCGAGACAAAGTAGACCGCGATGTAAACCAGTACATCGACCAGTTTCATCACTGTTTCTCGCACCGCCAGTGAACTTTGCATCACTTTGGTGGCGATTCGCCCCGCGAAATCGCGTTGGAAAAAACTGACGCTCTGTTTGAGTAAGTAGCGGTGGATCATCCAACGTATCGACATCGGGTAATTACCCAGTAGCGTTTGGTGCATGATCATGGAGTGGAAAAAAGCCAGCAGCGGCATAATGACCACCACCAGCGCGGCCATTACCCACAAGCGGTCACTTTGATCGGCCCAGAATGTGGCACGTTGTTGGCCGCTAAGAATATCAACCAATTCACCCATATAGCGAATTAGGGTGACTTCGGCAATCGCCACGCAAGCACTGAGCAGTGACATGACCAGTAACGGTATTTCAAAGCCCCGTGTGTAATGACGGCAGAAGGCCAATAAGGTGTTAGGCGGTTGTTGCGGCTCTTCTTTAGGAAACGCCGTCGTGAGATTTTCAAACCATTGAAACATAGGTGATCAACTTATGGTGATGTGCGAGTGAGATTCATTCTTATTTTTATCTGTTAAATATTGAATTTATCAGTAAAATGACGGGCAATAATAATGATAATAAAAACGTTTCTCAAACTAATTAAAGCAGGAGGTATCCTTTAATGGATCTCATTCGCCCAAGCTTGCTGGGGACAGCAATTCACAACATACTAAAAATCAGCGCATTACCTTGTCTGTTCATGGTTTCGGCTACGGCACAAGCTGAGCAAACACCACCACAAGTTTTAGACACGATCGTGGTAACGGCATCGGCATTGAAAGTCGATACCCCGACACAAGAAACCGCAAAGTCGGTCACTGTCATTGAACGTGATGAACTCGACCAGCATAACGTACAAAAACTGGATGAAGCATTGCGCTATACGCCGGGGTACACCTCACCTTATGGCGCGGATAACGACGCCGAGTGGATGTTTGTGCGTGGTTTTGAACCGAGTGTCTATCTCGATGGTAACCGTCTTTATAAAGAAGGTTTCTTTGCTTGGACGGTTGAACCCTTTGGTTTAGAGCGAGTTGAATTGGTGAAAGGCCCGTCTTCGGTGCTGTATGGTGAGTCCATGCCGGGCGGTATTGCCAACGTGGTGCAGAAAAAGCCGACTGATGGCGCGCAGCATTCCGTATCTCTGTCGGTGGGGAATAAAAATTACCAGCAGTTGGGTGTCGATATTGCCGATTGGGCCAACCAAGATGGCAGCCAGCGCTACCGCTTGGTGGCGATGGTTAATCAAAAAGAGGGTGAATTGGATGGCATTGAGAGCCAGCGCGTTTATGTTGCGCCAAGCTACGCTGTCGATTTATCAGATCAAACCACGCTAACGCTGATGGCCACTTTCTTAAAAGATAACGGCGTGCCACAAAACGGTTTCTTCCCAAGCGATGGCACATTAATGGCGCTGCCCAATGGCGAGACGATTGCGCCTAACCGCAACTTTGGCGAGCCGGATCACGATGATTTCGATAAAACACAACTGTCGTTCGGCTACCAACTCTCTCATCAACTGAACGACACTTGGAGCCTCAAGCAAAACTTCAACTACGCCTATGTTGATCTGTACCTGCGAAGCTCTTCGGCCTATAAAAATGCTTGGCAAGACAGCGACCCATACACATTGGCACGTTATACCTTGATCAATGATGGTGATGCACACAGCGTAACCTTAGATAACAACGCCCAAGCACAGTGGCAAAGTAGCCAATTTGAGCACCGCTTATTGACCGGGTTTGACATTCAGTATCACCAAAATAAATGGCTGGGTAATGGCACTGGTTCACAGGTGGGCGTGATCAACAGCCTTAATCCGACCTACGGCAATGTGCCTGATCTCTCAAGCAGCTTGTATGACAATGAGATTGTCAAACAGCAGCTGGGTGTGTACGCGCAATATCAAACGAAGTGGCAACAGAAATGGGTTCTGAATTTAGGTGGCCGCTACGACAAAATTGATGTTGAAAGCAAAGGTTTGAATAAAGATGAGCTTGATGATGGCCAACTGTCATTAAACAGCGGTTTGATCTATTTAGCCGATAACGGTTTGTCACCTTATGTGAGCTACTCTGAATCTTTCTATGTGATCAGCAGCTTAGATTTCACCACCAACAAACTCTACAAACCCGTCGAGAGCAACCAAACCGAGGTGGGTGTGAAATACATGCCAAGCTGGCTCGATGGCTATGTCAATCTGGCGTGGTTTGATATCGACCAGAAAAACGCAACCGCCTCTACCGTCGGCAGTAATGGCGCGTTAACCACCAGTCAATCGGGCACAAAAACCAATACGCAAGGGTTCGAAGTGGAAGCTCGCATGGCTGTGACAGAGAATCTGATGCTGAATGCCAGCTACACCTATCTCGATGCTCATACAGGTGAAGGAACGAGCCAGAATCGTAAGTCGATGATTCCGCGACACTTAGCGACAGGCTGGGCGAGCTATGATTTTGCAGGCCTTGGGATTGAGGGGCTGACGTTGGGCTCTGGCGTGCGTTATACCGGAACGTCTGTGGATGCCTCGCTCGATAAAAAGGTGCCTGCTTATATGCTGTGGGATGCAATGGCAAGCTACGCCATCAATACACAGTGGGATGTGCAGGTTAACCTCAATAATATTTTGGATGACGAGTCCCTTGCTGGTTGTGATTTCGGAACCTGCTATTACGGCGAATCACGTCGTATGGTGGCAAGCGTGAATTACCGCTGGTAAGCCAGCATGAACTCACCTTCGTTGAAGGTGAGTTTGACGGTTTTTGAACATTCCCGCGCCGGCGGGGATGTGTGTTTTAGGTGGTTCGATTTTTGGGGGAGAGTGATGTTTACCTTATCAAATGTTCAAGTGGTACGCGGTGGACGAAGCATTTTATCCATTGAATCACTGAATATTCCCACCACAGAGTTAACTGTGGTACTCGGCCATAATGGCTCTGGTAAATCCACGCTGGTGAGTTTGATTTCTGGTCAGCAAGCACCTGACCGTGGCGACGTGTTACTTAACCAGCAGCCGATTGCCGAGCTCAGCGCCAGAGCGCTGGCTAAAGCGGTGGCGTTTTTGCCACAAAAATTGCCAACTTCAGCGGGGTTAACGGTACGAGAGTTAGTGCGCCTTGGGCGTTTTCCGTGGCGTGGTCCTTTTGGTCGCTGGCAAAATCAGGATGAAGTGATCATCGATCAAGCGATCGCCCAAACCGGCGTCACTGAATTTGCCTATACCTTGGCAGATGAATTGTCTGGCGGTGAAAGGCAACGCGCTTGGGTGGCGATGCTGTTGGCGCAGCAGTCTCCGGTGCTGATTTTAGATGAGCCAACCTCGGCGTTAGATGTGCAGCACCAATATCAGTTAATGGCTCTGCTTGCGCAATTAAACCAAACACAAGGCTGCGGAATTATCGTCATTTTGCATGATCTGAACCTTGCGCTACGTTACGCGACCCATATTGTCGCGCTCAAGCAGGGCAAGGTTGCTTTTGAAGGCGATGCCTCTTTATTGGCCGATGAAGCACGTTTATCGGCGCTTTATCAAACGCCGATTCAACTGTTGGATCACCCAATGTCCAATTCAGATTCTCACACGCATAAGGTCGCGATTGTATGTGCTTAAACCTTGTAAAGCGCTGGCTGGTTGCTGGCTTACTCTCTGTTTTTTCGAGTGTCGCTTTTAGCGCGCCATTGACCGTACACGACAGCCGCGGAGAGCAAACTCTACAGCAGCGGCCACAACGTGTGGTGGTGCTCAATTGGGATTTACTTGAGCAAGTGATTGAACTGGGTATCACACCCGTTGGCGCGCCAGAGCTTGCCAGTTATCAAGAGTGGGTTGTCAAACCGCAAGTGCCGCAAGGGGTAGAAGATATCGGCACGCGCGTTGAACCCAATTTGGAAAAAATTGCTGCACTGAAACCAGATCTCATTCTCGCTGCTGCGCCGCAGCAAGATTTAATCACACCGTTAGAGCGCATTGCTCCGGTGCTCTATTTCTCTAATTTTCAAGCCAGTGATGACAGTGGCGCAGTCGCGATTGACCATTTTCACCAATTAGCGCAGCTCTTTGACAAGCAAACGCTCGCTGAGCAAAAACTGACCACAATGACGGAACGTTTTGCGCAGTTAAAAGCACAAATTGACATCGCATTTTCTCATCAAACACCCGCGGTGGTGGCGATGCGTTTTGCTAATCCAACCTCGGTGTTCCTTTACGGTGAAAACTCCACCACTCATTATGTGCTGAAGCAATTGGGCTTGTATGAAGCGCTGCCTCAGCCCGCCAAAGAGTGGGGGATTGTGCAACATCGGTTAACGGATCTGCAGTATGTTGAGCAAGGTTATGTGCTCTATTTCTTGCCATTTGCCCAGCAAGCACAGCTAGAAAAATCAATGCTTTGGCAAGCGATGCCGTTTGTGCGTCAAGCACGAGTGAACTCGGTTGAGAGTGTCTGGAACTACGGCGGTGCGATGTCACTACAATACATTGCAGAAGCGCTGACACGCAGTTTGCTTGAGGTTGCGCCTAAGTCATGAACGGAAAAGTGTTTCTCGCACTGAGTAGTGCGCTGTTGCTTGCGGCGATGCTCAGTGTGCAAATTGGCAATGGCGTTGATCTAGTCACGCAATGGCAACTGTTGTGGGCGCAACGTGAAGCGAGCTCTTTTGCGGAGTTCAATTTCCTATATGGTCAATTGCCCCGTTTGGTGATGACGTTGCTGGTGGGCGCGATGTTAGGTTTGGTCGGCAGTGTGATGCAACAACTGACGCAGAATAACCTCACTTCACCATTGACGCTGGGCACCTCATCTGGAGCTTGGCTGGCGCTGATTATTCTCAACATTGGTTTTCCAAGCCTAGTTGCCAGTTACAGCGCGTTGGCGGCAATGAGTGGTGCTTTGCTCGCATTTGCGTTGATCGTGGTGATTGCTGGTGTGCGTAACATGACGGGCTTGCCGTTAATTGTGGCAGGCATGGTGGTGAACCTGCTACTTGGCGCGATTGCGACGGCACTGATTCTACTCAATGAACAATACGCCAAAAACGTTTTCATGTGGGGCGCGGGCGATCTGGCGCAAAATGGCTGGGATTGGGTGCAGTGGTTGCTGCCGCGGTTATCGGTCTCCTTATTGATTTTACTGTTTGCGCCAAGGGTTCTGACGTTATTGCGTTTAGGTCATCAAGGTGCTGCTGCTCGTGGTTTGCCTGTCATTCCTGCATTTTTAATCTTAATGGTGCTCGGGATTTGGTTGGTTTCAGCCTCGATTACCGCGGTGGGCGTCATCAGTTTTATCGGGCTACTCACGCCGAACATCGCCCGTGCTATGGGGGCAAGAACGCCAAAACAAGAGCTCTATTCGAGCTTACTGCTTGGCGCGTTACTGCTTTCATTGACCGATATGCTCGCAATGTGGTTGAGCCTATGGACTACGCAAGTCATCGCCAGCGGTATCACAGCCGCGGCGATTGGCGCGCCCGCGCTGATCTGGTTTAGTCGCCGTCAGCTTAAGGCGCAAGATACCTTGACTATCTCACTGCCTCAGTCGCGCACGTCACTAAGCCGTGTCGCACTATTGGGGTTGCTGCTAATGATGCTGGCAGCACTTGTGTTGCACACGCTGTTTCAAATGAACGAAATCAGTTGGCAATTGGCGCTGCCAAGCAGCTATCAGTGGTCATTACGCTGGCCGCGCATGCTTACCGCCTTATGCGCTGGTATTGGTCTTGCCTTGGCTGGTAGCATTTTGCAACGTTTAATATACAACCCGTTAGCCAGCCCAGATATTTTAGGGGTCTCATCAGGGGCGACGTTTGCGTTGGTGTTTGCCAATCTCTTTTTAGGTCAAAGCTTGTTAGCCGCTCATTGGGTGACAGCGTTGTTGGGTAGTTTGCTGGTGTTGGCGGCATTAGTTGTGCTGGGTAAGCGCCATCAATACGCCGCGTCGAGTTTGATTTTAACCGGGATAGCCATCACCGCACTGCTTGAATCCTTAGTACAATTTTGTTTGGCTAAAGGGTCAGAAGACAGTTATCGAATTTTACAGTGGTTGGCAGGCTCAACCTATCGCGTTACGCCTGACCAAGCGCTATTGCTGGCCGTTTTGGTGCTGTTACTGGCCGCGGCCACCCTCGCGCTGTCGCGTTGGCTGACTTTAATCTCCATTGGTCGTCGTTTTGCCAGTGCGCGCGGCGTTAATGCGCAAAACACCAGTTTGATTTTATTGACCATTGTGGCGCTGTTATGTGCGCTGGTGACAGCGACGATGGGGCCAGTGTCGTTTGTGGGTTTGATTGCGCCACACATGGCGATGATGCTAGGCGCACAGCAAACTAAAACGCAACTGCTGGTGGCAAGTTTAGTCGGTGCATCGTTAATGTTGTGGGCGGATTGGCTCGGACAGGTGATCGTTTATCCGATGCAAATTGCGGCTGGCACGCTCGTGGCGATTCTCGGTGGGAGCTATTTCTTGCTGTTACTGTTGGTCAATCGTTCAAAATAAGCTCAGTCTATTTACCATTGGCATCGATAGTGTTAACGAATAGCCCTGTGTATACAGGGCTTGCGGCTATTTTTTGGTGATTTTATCTAAATAACCCATCGCAAAGGCCGATAAGACAAAGGTAATGTGCAGCAGTAAGTACCACTTGATTTTTTCACTGTCGATATTTTCAGTGTTCATGAAGACTTTCAGCAAATGAATTGAGGAGATGGCGACAATCGATGCCGAAACTTTATTTTTCAACGATCCTGTGTCTAATTTTCCGAGCCAGCCGAGCTTATCATCCTCTTCGGCGATATCAATTTTAGAGACAAAATTCTCATAGCCTGAAAACATCACCATCACAATCAACCCACCAACCAATGAAATATCAATCAAAGAAAGTGTCACTAAAATCAGGCTGACTTCATCGGTGCTCAAGATGTTAGGTAGCAGATGAAACACTTCTTGGAAAAATTTAATGCCTAATGCCAGCAGCACTAAACTTAACCCCAAATAGATAGGGGCCATAATCCAGCGTGCTGAATAGAGTAGTTTTTCGACGATATTTTCCATAATTATTCCGTTTATGATCTCCACGAAGTATGTGGAATAAGGGGTGATAATACTGTGTTTTCTTGTGATTTGGCTACGTTATTGCACAAAGTTTTTGTAGAGCAATATAAGCCAGCCAAGCTGATATTCAAGGGGGCGTGGTACGCGTTTGATCACCATGGCATGATGTTGAAAATATTGTACTGTTTTGTATGGAATTGTCTTGATGTATTTATAAATTTAATAAATGGGTGATAATAAGCGCTCAATTCGAATGAGTGTCGTTCTATACATACTGAGAATCTTAATTTGCGTAATATTCTATTTTTTCACCCATTGAGCTTATTATTGCTGCTTGTTATATCGGCCAGTTCACTATCGACGGAGTTACCTAAAAGTCATCGCATTCACGAAGGTCAGCTTGAAAACGGCTTAAGGTACCAATTAGTCCATAACACGACACCTGCTCATGCTGTCATTATGCGTATGCGCATTGCGGGTGGTTCTTTAGTCGAGTCAGATCAAGAACAAGGCTTGATGCATCTTTTAGAACACATGGCGTTTAAAGGTTCGGACTCTGTAGCCGAAGGGGAGATGATTCGCCAACTTGAACGCTTAGGATTAAGTTTTGGATCCGATACCAATGCGGTGACTCAATTCAATCAAACCGTGTATGAGTTCAATATTGCTCAAGGAGACTCACAAAAAGTAGCAACTGGTTTGTGGCTTATGAGAGAGATTGCGGATCGCCTTAAGCTTGAACCAAAGGCGTTGGAGCAAGAAAAACCGGTTGTTGTGGCGGAATGGAAAGAGAGAAATTCCGCTGATGTTGAGAATTATCGTCAACAGCTGAGCTTCTTATATCCGAGGAGCCCTTTGTCAAAACGTTTGCCAATTGGTGATCTCGATGTAGTAAAACATGCTAGCTCAGAGCAGTTACGTTCACTCTATCAACGCTTTTATACGCCAGAACGTACCACGATCATTGTGGTGGGAGACCTTGATGTTGCTCAGGCCGAAGAGCAGATCAAACGACTTTTTTCTAACTGGGTACCTCACCGGGATGCGGTACCGCTACGGGCTGACCATTTGATGTTGCCTGCAGTAAGGACACACTTGCAAGCCGATGTTTTCTTTGATGCTCGTTTGCCGACCCAAATTTCGCTTGGTGTGATTGCACCACAAGAGCGACAAGCAGATAGCGTTGAAAGTCGCCATGAAATGATCCTTGAATCAATATTGTCGAACTTACTCTACCAACGGTTACTTCCCCATCTGATAGACCAAGAGGGGATAACGAATGCTTTTGTTCATATTGAACAAGATTTCGGTATCGCATCACGGATGGAATTGTCACTGGTAACCTTGCCCGAGCAGTGGCGGCATGGGCTGACATTACTTGAACAGACGGTGCGACAAGCGATTCGATACGGCTTTAATCAGAGCGAAATTGATCAAGCGATCAAGGCAATGCATGCTGATTATCAGCAAAGAGCAGCAAGTAGCGATACTTTGCATAGTTTTTCGATTGCGCAAGGCCTAGTGACAAGTGATGCTCAGCAATTTGTCCCGATTGAACCGACGTTCGCGCTTGCTCTTTTTGAAGCTTATCAACCTCAAATCACCGCCGCTCGATTGCACGACCTGCTTACAGAACGTTGGCAAGGTAAGCCGTGGATTTATCTTTCTGGGCCATACAAGGTTGAGAAAATCAATCAAACGCTACTCGATGTATATGAACAAAGCCAAAAACAGCCAGTAGAGCCTTATCAAATATCATCGGTCGAGGCATTTGCCTACCGTGAATTTGGTGAGGTGGGCACGCTCGTTCACGACAAGCGAGATCCCGAAACGGGGATTCGGATGTTGAAATTTGCCAATGGCGTTAAGCTCAACATCAAGCCAACCGAGTTAGAGAAAAACGTCATCTACCTCAATCTTTCATTAGGTTTTGGCGAATATCCATTACCTAGAAAAGAGGGAATTCAGGCACTGTTTAATGATGGCTTTGTTGCTGGTGGGTTAGAGCAGCATTCGTTTCAGCAGTTAATTCATCTCTTTTCTGCTGCCAATGTGACGACGGGGTTCAATGTCGGAACGCTTGGTTTTGCGAGTCAGGATTTCACCAATCAAGCGTCGCTTGACCAACAGTTAGCACTGCAAACGGCATTTTTAACGAGCCCGGGCTGGCGAGAAGAGGGGATGAACCAATTTCGTCAACGAGTACTGGCAGCGAGTAACAGCCAGAACACGACGCCAGAAGAGGCATTTTGGACGGTGTTACCTGAATTATTGCACCCTGACGACCCACGATTTCGTAGCCATGACGAGGAACTGTTAAAGCGTCATTTTTCAGAATTAGTTCCAGTGTTTGCCTCGGCGGTAGATAAAGGCCTTTTAGAAATTGCCATTGTGGGTGATCTTGACGAAGAGAAAACGATTCGATCGGTTGCTAAAACACTGGGCGCTTTGCCGCGTCATCCAGAAAAAGAGCTGCAAGTTGAGCGCGTTGAGTTTCCATCATTGCCTGCTTCACATATTGTTGAGCATCAAGGTTCAGCCAATGCCGCGGCACTGGCTTGGCTGTGGCCAACGACTGATAAGGTGAATGCCGAACACTACGCAAAACTGATGCTGCTTGAAGAGGTTCTCAGTATTTTGTTGACGGAAGAAGTGAGAGAAAAGGCTGGCGCGAGTTACTCACCTTACCCATTTAGCAGCAATGATTTTCTTCCCACAGGATTTGGTTATTTGGGGCTGTTCAGTGTGACAGACACAACGCAACTTAAATTAGTGGAAGAGAGTTTCGATGCGGTATTGTCTCGAGTGAAAGCTGATCATGGCATTGATGCTGATATGTTGCAACGAGCGAAACAACCGCTTCTACAATGGTTAGATAGTCTGCCAGAAAAGAATGTATTTTGGCTTGATGTCGCATCGTTAACTCAAACTTATCCGCATCGCTATAGTCGTTGGCAGGAGGTTCGTCACGCCATCAATCAGGTGAGTACGAATGATCTGCGTCATGTTGCTAATCAATATTTACAAGCAGACAAACGACTGAGTGTTAAGATATTACCCAGCACTACCTCTGCAATCTAAAAATAAAATGAGCCTCCTATTGGGGGCGTTATTTTTATGATTAAATCTATTGTTTTTATATTTTTTCTGGATTAATGTCACTTATTTAAATATGCCTAAACAACTTGGAGTTGCAGGTAGGCGGCAAGTGAGTGAGTCCCCATGAGCATAGGTAAACTATGTGATTGCGCTTAACGAACGTAGCCTACACCGCTGCGGCTTCAAGTAGGAAG
>NZ_CAWPDB010000178.1:0-3077 GCF_963886625.1 Vibrio sp. V23_P3S9T160 | reverse complement strand
AATTATTGGTGGTGGTGCTAATAAACATACCGAATATTATAAATTTAATATAAGGGTATAAAATAATGTTTAATCAAAAAAACACGCCAGTCTCAGTGGCCGATAAAAATTATTATCGGGCTTTAGGCCTAACCATCCTTTTCTCTGGCCTACTTTTAAATCCAATATCTCAGACTATTGCTGCTGAGTTTCGCGCTGATGCGGTTGCTGAGTCAGAGGGGCAATGGTGGAGCACTTACACCTTAGCGATTAAAAATACAGGATCAGAGTCAGCGGATATGCACGATGCGGTCATCGAATTTGTATTACCCGTTGCGATTAACGATATAGGTTGGCAATCATCGGCGCTATCCCATCCTACGTGGAGTTTATCTCATACCGCTCAAGCAGGCGGTATTCTCCATTCAGTGGCGCTTAAATTCCCTGAAGGTGCTTGGGTTGACAGCGTTCTGAATGCCTCAGAATCACTCTCCTTGACGATCGCTTTTGCTGGTTCATTGGAAAACCTGAGTGCTTTTGAAGATTCTGTTATTGTGAAAATGGAAGGGGGCATCACACCACCGCCCGATTTTTCGCTAGATATTCTCTCTCCAGCGCCAAATTCAGTGGTATACACAGGCACAGACGTCAGCATTATGGCTCGTATTGATGGTGAGAGTGCTGGTAAGCTTGAGTTTTGGGCTAACCAAGACAAAATTGCTCAACAACCATTAAAGCAAGGTGTCACCGAGTATCAGCAAGTGTGGCAACCGCAAGAGATAGGAGCCGCTTCCATTTCAGTTATCGCGTTCAATGAGGAAGGCGATAAGCTCTCTGAGCAAAGCGTGCCTGTTTCTGTCGAGTCAGAATCGACGGCGCCTAATCCTCCGGTCGTTGAGTTCATTTCCCCAGAAGCGGGATCGTCCCACCCACAAGGCACAAGTCTGACGATCTCTGCTGAAGTGACCGATGCTGATAATGATCTGGCTACCGTTAAATTTTTTGCTAATGACACCGAAGTTTGCAGTATCGATGCCAAAACAGAGCAAGTGTTCTCTTGTGACTGGACCCCTCAAACGGCCGGAAGCGCTGCATTACGTGTTGAAGCGCAAGATGATGAACGGCATGTAACACAAAAAAATCTGACGATTACGGTTACTGATGTGAGTGGTAGTTGCGGTGACGTTGCTCAGTACCAAGATGGCGTGAGCTATCAAGTGGGAGATGAGGTAACCAATATTGGCCATATCTACGCATGTAAAATCGCAGGTTGGTGTGGTAACCCAGTATGGACACCGGGTACTGGGCATCCAAATTATCCAGATGCATGGAAAGATGCATGGAATGACGTTGGTGAGTGCGATCCTAACCCTGTTCCTGAAGTGCATGTTCAATCGCCAGAAAATGGACAAAAAATAGCACCTAATCAGCCATTTGAGGTGGTCGTTGAGGCGACCGACGATACCCAAGTGGCGCGTGTCGATGTTCAATTGAATGGCGAAGTCGTTGCAACATCCACCTCTTCTTCGGGCGATCTCTATACCATCACTGTGCCTGCTCAAGTTGAAGGACAATACACACTTACGGTTGCCGCGTATGACGATCAAGGCGCAAGTGCTCAAACTGCACCGATTTCGATTGCCATTACTGATAAAGATCTGCTGGTGTCACTCTCTTCCCCTGTAGACGGTTCAAGCTTCTTTGAAGGCCGAGCGATCTCAATCAAAGCGGATGCTAAGAGCTATGAAGGTGAGGTGACGTCCGTGACGTTTATTGCCAACGGTAAGGTGCTGAATCAAGACACCGAAGCACCTTATGAATATGAGTGGATTGGAGCGCAAGCAGGCAACTACGCTATTTACGCAAAGGCGCTCAACAGTGCTAATCAAGAGCAAATGTCAGCCCCATCCAATATTACAGTGAAAGAGAGTACCGGTGGTGGTGGCCTTGCCGATAACCCAGACCGTGCCATTAGTTATCTCACTTCTTGGGGATTAAACGATTATGAAAAACTGTTTAATTCTGAAGGTGACGGTTATTTATTATCGTTCGGTAAATGGGATGCTAGCGGCAACATTACGATTTCTGATGACATGGTAACCCCACCAAGTTACAACCCAGATTGGATGCCATCTCAGTACTTAGCGTGGTCAACCTTAAAACACGATAATAGCAATGTCACCATGATGGTCGCGTTTGGTGGTCAAACTTATGAAAGTATTTGGTCTGCGATTGGTAGCGATGCAAATCGGGAGGCGGTGGCCAATGGCCTCGTTGAATTGGTCAACAAACCCTTCCCTGTCTATAAGAAGAACCTAAAACCAGAAGAGGTAGTGGGTGACTGCCTTGCGACGGGTGGTGATGGCCAATGTGATTACAGCAAGTACCAATTAGCGGGTTATGTGCAAATTGATGGTCTTGACTTCGACTTCGAGAAAGCAGCGCGCATTACCGATAAAGAGAACCAAGACCTAACCGCATTGATTAAACTGATACGCCAAAAAGTGGGAGACAATAAAGTGTTGTCGCTGACCACATACCATGTCGGTGCTGATCCTGTGGCATGCATGGATTCAAGTGTGTTTGAAAATTGTTCTTACGTTGAGCCATCAGGTCGCTCGTCTCACCATGGTGAAGTGATCGATCTGTTACAAGCAACCAAGAACGATTTCGATTTCTTCAACGTCATGACCTATGACGCCGGCCAAAACTTCCTCTATGATGTCGCGATGGCCAATTACGCTCAATACATTGGAGATAAGTCGAAAATTGTTTTGGGCAATACGATCAATAGCCAGTGGGGTCCAAACGGCAATTTTGTGGAGAGCCGTGAAAACAACCTCAACCGTGCCAAGTGGCAAAAAGAGAATGGTTACGGTGGTTTCTTTATCTGGGCGTTGGGTTCAAATAATCAAAGTCTGAGCATGGAACAGCAAGTCGAGTACTTCAACGAAATGATCAGTGTCAGTAAGTAGCCTGCATGGTTACTTTGTGAGTTAATTAGATAACGGAAGGCCATGGTGCCTTCCGTGTTTTTATCCATCGTCATCAACTTAATCTGAATCGCCGAAGCTGAAAAACTATTCGATGTTTTGAAT
>NZ_CAWPDB010000177.1:0-14550 GCF_963886625.1 Vibrio sp. V23_P3S9T160 | reverse complement strand
GTAGACCTAAGCCTACAATACAAAGAGAAAGATCAAATTTTATTAAGCAGAAGTAAAAAATAAAGCTAGGAAAACCTAGCTTTATTTAATGCGAAAAGAGTTAGATTGTCGCAGGAAAAACTAAGGACGCTCGACAAACCCTACCGCTTTAAATGCTTTTTTCAAGGTGATCGCAGCGCGGGCCGAGGCTTTTTCTGCACCCGCTTTCATTACTGAATCAAGATACGCGCGATCTTGTCGAATGCGCGCGTATTCAGCTTGTACCGGCTCCAGCATGGCAACCAGCGCTTCGCCAACATCTTTCTTGAAAGGACCGTACATCTCAACACCTTGATATTGCGCTTCAATCTCAGCAAAGCTTTTGCCTGTCGCTGCAGAGTACAAACTCATCAAGTTGGAGATACCCGCTTTATTTTCGGTATCAAAAGCGATGCGTGGTGGCGTTTCAGTATCTGTCTGAGCCTTATTAACCTTCTTGATAATCGACTTTGGATCTTCCAGCAAAGTGATGACGTTCTTACGGTTATCATCTGACTTAGACATCTTCTTCGTCGCATCTTGCAGGCTCATTACTCGCGCGTTCACTTGCGGAATGTAAGGCTCTGGAATGGTGAAGATCGGCTTTTCAGGACTATAGATGTTGTTAAAACGAGTCGCGATATCTCGCGCAAGCTCTAAGTGCTGCTTTTGATCACTGCCCACGGGTACTTGGTGCGCGCCATAAAGTAAAATATCGGCCGCCATCAACACCGGATAACCAAATAAGCCCGCATTCACATCGTTCGCATAACGTGCTGATTTGTCTTTGAACTGAGTCATGCGGCTCAATTCACCCATCTGCGTGTAGCAGTTGAGAAGCCAACCCAATTGAGCATGCTCTGGTACGTGAGACTGAACAAATAGCGTGCTCTTTTTAGGGTCAACACCAACTGCAAGACAAATTGACAATGCATCTAACGTGGCTTCATGCAGTGCTTTCGGATCTTGACGAACCGTGATCGCATGCAGGTCAACCACGCAGTATTGACAATCATAGTCATCTTGCATCTGTTGCCATTGACGTAGAGCACCCAAATAGTTACCGATACTTAGTTCACCTGACGGTTGAACACCACTCAATACAATGGGTTTGCTCATAGGGATGATTTCCTTGCTACTTAAAATGAGATAAGACTGAAAATGTCTGTGAAAAAAACCGCGCTTATTCGCTAAGTGATACTTGATTTAGCGATAACGCGGTTTATGCAGTGTACTCATTGACGAGTATTTTACTAGCGCATTGTGTGAACTTTTATGCTGAAACTCGCAACACATCAAGCAATTGGTCGATACAGTCCGCCACGTAATCAGGGTTGGAAGCTGAAATGGGCTCACCGTGATTGTAGCCATAAGTCAAACCAAACGAATAACAACCCGCATTTTTAGCCGCTAAAATATCGTTTTTCGAATCCCCAACCATCAACATTTCCTTGGCCGTTAGTTGATGTTTATCCAATAGCCAGTTAAGCGCCATTGGATCAGGTTTTTTGATCGGGAAGGTATCACCACCAATCACATCACTAAAAAAGTGCTCAATACCATGTTGTACCAATACGTCAGGTACAAACTTAGACGGTTTATTGGTCACCAAAGCTAATGTGAATCCAGCACTGTGTAGCTGCGCTAAGGTTTCTTTCACTTGGGGATATAAATGGCTAAGTTTATGGCCCGTTTGGGCATAAAATTCATCAAAACGCTCACGAGCGGTGGCTTTGATCTCATCGCTAAGATCAGGATTGATGGTTAAACTTTGGCTAAGTGAGCGAGCGATCAGCACATCTGCACCATTGCCGACGTAATCACGCACTTGCATTTCTGATACTGATGAATAGCCTAACGATTGTACCGCTTGGTCGGCGGCTACGGCTAAATCTGGCACGCTGTCGAGCAAGGTACCATCGAGATCAAAGGCGATTAATTTAATTGAGCTTAAAGACATCTTAACTTCCGAATAATAGACAAGGGGCACAAAGCCCCTTGTTGCGTTATAAGTATGTTGCGTAGTGATTATTGAGGTGTAGTCAGTATTATGACTTAGCGCGCCACTTTGGCTAATTCTGCGCGCATCTCATCAATCACAGTTTGGTAATTAGGTTGACCAAAAATAGCCGAGCCTGCGACAAACATATCTGCGCCCGCTTGTGCAATTTCACGAATGTTATCGACTTTGACTCCACCATCAATTTCAAGGCGGATATGACGACCCGATTGCTCAATCAATTGACGCACCGCGCGCAGTTTATCCAACGTATGCGGAATAAAAGATTGGCCACCAAAACCAGGGTTAACCGACATCAGCAAAATGAGGTCCACTTTATCCATAATAAATTCGAGATGCGCAAGTGGCGTAGCTGGGTTGAGCACTACACCCGCTTGGCATCCGTGCTCTTTGATCAATTGCAATGTGCGATCAACGTGATCAGAAGCTTCCACATGAAAAGTGATCATCGAAGCCCCTGCTTTGGCAAAATCAGGAATGATGCGATCAACTGGTTTCACCATCAGGTGAACATCAATCGGTGCCGTAACACCATAGTCACGCAGCGCCTTACAAATCGGAGCACCAAAGGTCAAGTTGGGAACGTAGTGGTTATCCATTACATCAAAATGGACAACGTCTGCCCCAGCGGCAAGCACTTTCTCAACATCTTCGCCAAGACGAGCAAAATCTGCTGAGAGTATAGATGGGGCAATTAGGAAATCTTTCATACCTGACCTCTTAGGCTAGTGGGCGCAAATGCGTGATGAGCAAAATTCGCCCGCAATTCTACCTAAGCTGGCCAAGATATCCTAGCGCGACACCCGATTTAACTGCGAAATGTTAACCTTCGCATTCCGCTGTATTGAACAGTGCCAACAACTCATCTACTTTGTTGCGCCCTGCTCCATTACGGCTAATGGTGCGCTTAACCTTGACCACGTTAAGTTCTGCACCATGATATAAACGGCGCGTTAACTTAGTGTCATGATTGGAAATCAGTACCGGTATGCCGCGATCATTGGCGGCTTTTTCGGCGACATCGGCCAATGAGGCTTGATCATCCAATGAAAAGCCATTACCAGAATAAGAAGTAAAATTGGCGGTAGTAGAGAGTGGCGCGTATGGCGGATCGCAATAGACAACACAGCCCTTGCGAGCACGACGAAACGTCTCTTCGTATCCTTCGCAAATAAAGGTCGCTTTCTTGGCTTTCTCGGCAAAAAACTCCAATTCTGCTTGCGGGAAATAAGGCTTTTTGTAAGAACCAAAAGGCACATTGAAACCGCCTTTTTTGTTGTAGCGACATAAACCATTAAAACCAAAACGGTTCATGTATAAAAACGCCAACGAACGATACAGTACGTCATCGGTTTTATTGAACTCTTTGCGAATATCGAGATACGCTTCTTTACGGTTGTTATCGGCCGTGAACCAACGCTTAGATTCGGTGATGTACAGTTCAGGTTGATCTTTAATCAGGTTGTACAAGTTGATGAGATCAGGATTGATATCGGCCAACAAATACTGTTCAAAATCAGTATTGAGGAACACAGAGCCAGCACCAACAAAGGGTTCAACCAGCTTACGCGCTGGCGGCAGGTGACGTTGAATCTCTTCGACTAGGCCATACTTACCACCAGCCCATTTAAGAAAGGCACGCTGCTTCTTCATTTACTGCTCTATCTTTCAACCACGAAATAAGGCTGCGGAATGTAACATATTTTTGCGTCAAGCTCAGCGTTATTTAGCACGATCAATCTCTCGCTGTACTTGGCTGAGCGATTTGGCCCAAGGGCCTTGCAATTGCAACGCTTTCGGTAAGGTTTCAACGGCATCACGCGCAAACTGGATGGTTGGATAATTACCATAGGTGATGATGTACCACTCCACATCATTGCGTGCTGTCGGATAAATACGCACCTTTTCTTGCAGCGCGTAGGTGTTAATAAAGTTTTGTGCTTCAGCAAGCGAACTAACTGCCGCTAATTGCAAAGTATAACTGCGTGGCGAGAAGGCTTTAAGTTCTTCTCTCGCAAAGGAGAAGGTGATTTTCGTTGGCGCAGCAGCAGTGGCAGTCTCACTTACTGGCACAGTTTGCGCCGTGCGGTTTTGTGCATCAGCAAGTGCATTATTAATCACTGACGTATCGGCTTTGGTCGAATTGCCTTCCAAAAGCGCATCCACAACATCAGACTCAATCACCACTCGTTGCTGATCACTGTCAATTATGCCCACGCTCTCTGAATTTTCCATCACATCGGGTGGTAACGAACTGGAATCATCTTCAGCATCTAAATAACTCGGGTCACTTTTCGCAAGCTCCTTCCCATTATTGGCGGCGTCAGTTGCTGAATCATCGTTAAGCGTATTGACTGTTGGTGCAGCAGCATCCCCTAGCGTCGGGATTACCGTCTGCTCGAGTGTGCCTGTAATTTGCGACGCTTGCTCATCGGGTGAGGGTTGGGTAAATAGCCACCAGTAACCACCACCAATGATGAGCAGAAGCAGTAAAACCAAGGCAGCGATCTGCACAGGAGAACCGATAATCGAACGGATGATGATCCTTTTTTCCATTTTCTGCTCTCCTAATGCCATGATTTCCCCAGGCACGCGTTTCACCTTTTTGTAAGCGTTGCGTACGCGGCGCTCCATCTCATCGGGTACATAACGCATGACCAGATTTTCAAAAAAGCGATCCGCTTCTTCATTGCTTAGGGCTTCAATCTCAAGCTCTACGGGTTTATGCTCTTGTCCGTAGCTTAAACGAGTCAGCAAAGCATCAAGGCTATTAGCTTGTGCAAATAATACGACATTGATGGTCCACAATGGATTGGCTTGTGCTTCTAACACCAGCATCCATAGCTCAGACACTAAGGTTTCGGAGAGTAGATGAGCGTCATCGACAACAATCACCACATCACAACCGCCACCATCCAGCAGGCGAACTAAGCTGTCAGAAAGTGTATCGTGAGGATTAAATAACGGGCCTGAAACGATTTGGGTAAGAATGGTCGCTCGACGTTGCTGGTCATCTTGATTGGGATGACACAGCAACAGCGATTGGTTTTTATCTTCGGCCCACGCTTCTAAATAACGCTGCGCTAACCAAGATTTACCAAAACCTAATCCACCACCAACGGTAATGACATTTGAGCCAAAATTGGTCAATAATTGCAAACGCTCAAGTAGCTCGACTTGCGAATCTAATTCCAATATACGTAATTCATTCGCCAAACTCATTAGGCCGTCCTACTGACAGACAACTGTCAAATTAGTATCAATGAAGATTTACAGGGTGCGGCAGAAGTCAATCGCTTGTTCAATGACCGCTTCGGGTACACCTTTCACTACTTGTGATGTACCAATACTGGTTGGTAGCACCAAACGTAGTTCGCCTGAAAGCACTTTTTTATCACGCATCATGTGTTGCATAAAGTCAGAAAACGACATGCTTTCGGGCGTATGAATCGGTAAATTTGCTCTTTTGAGTATAGAAACAATCCGCTCAACTTGCTGATCGTTAATTAAACCTTGTAACTGCGCCGTTTTAGCGGCCATCACCGTTCCGGCAGAAACCGCTTCACCGTGTAGCCAATTACCATACCCGAGCTGCGCTTCAATCGCATGACCAAATGTATGACCTAGGTTCAACAACGCGCGAATTCCCGACTCTTTTTCATCTTGAGCGACCACATCGGCTTTAATTTGACAGCAACGAGCGATGGCATAACTTAGCGCTTGCTCATCTAAGGCATAGAGTTTATCGAGATTCTCTTCCAACCAGACAAAGAAATCATGATCGTAAATGATGCCATATTTGATCACTTCCGCCATACCAGCGGCAAATTCTCGCGCAGGTAAAGTCGCCAAACATTCAGTATCAATAATGACGGCTTTCGGCTGATAAAATGCACCAATCATGTTTTTACCTAAAGCATGATTGACTGCGGTTTTACCGCCAACGGAGGAGTCCACTTGCGAAAGCAGCGTGGTCGGTATTTGGATAAAATCGACTCCGCGCTGATAACAGGCTGCGGCGAATCCAACTAAATCACCAATCACGCCACCACCTAAAGCGATGATCACCACATCACGGCTGTAATTACCTTCCAGCAGGTAACTCATCACCGTGTTAAATGTATCTAAAGTTTTGTACTGCTCGCCATCTGGCAGTTCAAGCAAGGAGACGTTACAAGCATGCGGTGCAAGAAGGGCGAAGATTTTATCCGCGTACAAAGGCGCGACCGTCACATTACTGATGACGACGACTTTTTGTTTGGCCGATAAGAAAGAAAGGAGGGCCGGATCATTAAATAATCCGGCGCCAATTGAGATTGGGTAGCTACGCTCATCTAAACTGACCGTAATCCGTTCCATGGTTTGCACTCCAAAATAAAGAACTTAGGAATGTTCTTCTAGCATTTTTACGATCTCGTTGGCTACCACTTTTGCACCTTGATCGTCAGTACGAACCGTAAAATCAGCGATCTCAGCGTAAAGATCGTTACGTTCATCAGCCAAGCATTCTAAGACTTCACGTGGATTGTCTGTTTGAAGCAATGGCCGTTTTTTGTCACGGTTCGTGCGTGCAAGTTGTTTTTCAATCGTCGTTTCAAGGTAGACCACAATACCACGAGCAGATAAACGATTACGGTTTTCTTTACTCTTAACAGAACCACCGCCTGTTGCGAGTACAATACCTTGTTTCTCGGTTAGGTCATTAATTACAGCTTCCTCACGTTTACGGAAGCCCTCTTCACCTTCGACGTCAAATACCCATGCGATATCTGCGCCTGTACGCTCTTCAATGACTGTATCTGAGTCTAAAAACTCCATATGCAGTTGTTGAGCAAGATGTCTACCAATTGTACTTTTGCCGGCGCCCATTGGGCCAACAAGGAAAATATTGCGTTTCTCAGCCATGTTTAGCAGTAATTTACAACGTTAATTCAATGACATCGCCACAAGATTAGCCAGTATAATACTGACCGTTAAGACGCTCGTGGCACCTATTCCTCACAGATGATTCGTGATAAGACCCGAAATTATCTAGATATGGTGCCACTAATGCAACTTTATTTTTTAACCAATCGCAATATCAGCCGTAAGTTATTGAATGACGACTTTCGGTGTCACGAAAATCAGCAGCTCACTTTTGCCCACTTGCTCATAGGAACGGCGGAACAATGCACCAAGTAATGGCAAATCACCAAGTAATGGCACCTTATCTACCGTATTGTTGACGCTATGTTGGAATATTCCACCAAGGACCACGGTTTCTCCATTATTGACCAATACTTGAGTGCCAATACGCTGAGTATTAATTGCAACCGCTTCTCCCGTCCCTGTTTTTACAATATCCCCAGGCCGGTCTTGAGTGACACTGAGATCTAACACTAAACGATTATCCGGCGTTATCTGCGGCGTTACTTTTAAACTCAGCACCGCTTTTTTGAAGGCGACTGTCGTTGCCCCGCTGGAAGAAGACTCCAGATAAGGGATCTCCGTACCCTGCTCGATATAAGCGGGTTTCTTGTTAGTCGTGATCAAACGAGGGCTGGAAATGATCTCCGCTTTCGACTCACGTTGCAGCGCTGAAAGCTCTAAATCCAACAACATATCCGACCCCAACTTAGCCACTTGGAAGGCTATACTTGAGGCGTTAGCGGAGGTCGCCGCTAAGTTTACGTTAAGGAAGTCATCAACGGGCAATGTGCTTTCCCCCAACTTGCCCACTTGGAATAAATTACTTTCAATACTTCCGCCTGCGGTGTTGTTGCCATTGGTCGAAGTAAAGCCCCAGCGTACGCCAAGTTCATCCAAATTACCTTCGTTGACCGTAACAATGCGCGCTTCAATCTGTACCTGTTTGACCGGGATATCGAGCGATTCAACAATTTGGCGTATCACCACAATATTCTCAGCCAATTCGCGGATCAGCAGTGAGTTGGTTCGCTCGTCGATACTGATGGAACCTCGCTCAGACAACATGCTGACTGCCCCTTCGCCGCCAATCATCTGCGCAATATCAGACGCCTTAGCAAAATTAATTTTGATGATTTCAGAACGCAGATCGCCCAACTCTTCAGCCAAACGTGCCTTTTCAAGCTGCTGCTTTTCACGTAAATCCAACTCTTCTTTAGGTGCAACTAAAATCACATTGCCGTCAACACGCTTATCTAATCCCTTGACTTGCAAAATGATATCGAGCACTTGCTGCCAAGGCACGCCATCAAGCCGTAGCGTCAGGTTACCAGTGACCGAATCTGAGACGACTAGGTTAAACGCGTTATAATCTGCGATAAGCTGCAAAACATTTCGCACAGGAATATCTTGAAAGTTAATCGATATAAGCTTGCCCTCTTTCTCAAGAATGCTCTTCGGCTTAGGTTTTTCTTGTTCTTTCAGTTTGCCAATTACCACCTCAAGGTATTTCCCTTTCAAGCTGTAATCATACTTAAACTCGCCATGAATGGTCGCCAGTAACTGTGTACTTGGCTCTTTGCGCAATACCTCGATACTCTCAACAACGGTTGCAAAATCTTTGACGTCTAAGACATACAGTTTCTCATTGGAGACATCCGTCTTAAGCAGTTCAATTTGTAAACCGTCAGCCACTTTCTGCACATTAACTACCGTCGAAGGTGATGCGAGTTCAACAATCAATACGGCGTCTTTGTTTTTATTGACTCGAAAATCAATGCCTTTAAGCTCGTTGGTCTGCGCCGTTTCTGCCGCCACACTTAGCCCTGCCACACTCAATAATAAGCCAAATAAGAGGCTCCGAAATACCATAGTCATTTGTGTCTGTAGTCCTTTAATCATAGTGATTTCTCTAAATTCAAATTCTATTTCAGAGCCAATTTGACGTTACGTTTATTCCAACAACCTAAGCCGTCTGGCAAGGTTTCATTGATCAGCAGGTAATTGGAATTAACTCGAGTAACTTTGCCGTGATTCAAACCTAAATATTGTCCCGCTTTCACGTTGACGACCTTGCCTTGGGGCGTTTGCACTAATGCCGATACCGCGCCCCCGCTACTCATCACGCCTTTTAATCGAAGTTGATTAAGCGGATAGCGCTCTAGCTGGCCATTTTTACTGCGAGCCGGAGGTTGCCAGCAGTCTGCCTTCACTACAGGCTGATTTTGTACAATCGCTTCTTTAGGCAGCACAAAAGGTTCGCGGGATTCATGTTGCGCATAATGAGCAACTTCAAATTGAATAATGGGTTTTAATTTGGAGACTTCTTTGCGTGCTTGCCCCTCGACCTGCTCCACATAAACCTTCAATGAATCTTGATTCGCCTTACAACCAACCAATACACTGGTACTAAACAGCACCATCAGCAGCAGATTATTGTTTTTCATCGTCCACCTCTTGCTTGAATTGATAGGTATAAGCGCGCACCCTAAAATGCAACGTGCTGCTTTCCTGGCTAACCCGTTGCCAATCAACATCATCGAAATTAATAATGCGGGGCAATTTCGCGATCGCCTCTGAGAAATCACCAATGTCGTGGTAATTACCAGTTAATTCGATATTGAGCGGCAAACGATACAGAAACTCTTTATTCTGTTTTTCTCCCCAATCAATACGTGTAAAGGTTAACGCGTTATCTAGCCCTAGTTCATTGACCGACGCCAGCATGCTTGCGAGCTCTTTTTGCACGGGTAATTGGCGTAATAAAAAATCATAACGTTCAGTTAATTCATCCAGTTGAGCTTGCAACTGGGGTAAGGTGGCGGCTTTGCTGGCCTTAATCCGTAAGGTCGATTTCAGCACCTCTTCTTGCTGTTTTAAGTTCTGCAATTGCTCATTTTGAGGCATAAGATAGAACCACGCGCCAACGCCTTGAATAATCAGCATCAACACCAAAATAACCAGCAGTTGAGGCAGCAACGGCCACTCAGCCATTTCATCCATATCAAGATCTTGAAAACTAGTCATGGACACCTCCTGTAGGCCGAATCTTGGTTAGCTCAGCGCCCTGTGGTGTCGGGGAATGAAACATAAATGACACTTTAAACGTCTGAAACTCCTTACCAAATCGCTTATTACCGTGCACGATAGAGTGCATGTTGACATCGGAAAGTAAGGCTGATTTTTCAAAATTATCGAGCATGGTCGCAAGACGCGCAGTGCTGTCACTGATGCCCGTAATTTCAATTTCTTCACCATTCATTTTGATCTTATCGACGTAGACTCCTTCAGGCATAAGCTGTGGCATCAGGTTCATCAACTCGGTGGTTTTATTGCGTTGGCTTTGCAATGACTCAACAACCGATAAGCGAGTTAATAGTGCCTTGTGTTCTTGTTCCGTCATTTTTAATGCATTGATCTGTTTATCAAGCTGCTGAATGTATTGATTCAAATAAGCCAGACGAGACTCTTGCTGCTGTGCTTGCCCAGAGAAATACAAACCGATACCCCATTGAATACCAACAGCGCTCATCACACCTAAGACGACCAAGCCCATAAAACGACGCTTATGCGCCGCTCTTTGTTCCTCTCGCCAAGGCAGTAAGTTAATACTATGCAACATGAGAAGACTCCAACCACTCGATACCACGCAGTGCAAGGCCAGCCGCGGTGCTAAAACTCTGCCCAGACTGCTTATCTCGCTGGCGTTTCGCTAACTTATTGTTAAACAGAAGGAAGGGATCGAGAATCTCGCACTCAAGCTTGAGACGCCGCGAGATCTCTTGCGCCAACATCGGAGTATCTGCGCCACCACCTGAGAGCCAAATGCCTGCTAAACTGCCCGCGCCATTGACGGAGGTGAAAAGCTGCAACTGACGTTGAAGTCGCTCGATCAACTCATGCACAAAGCGCTCGTTTTTATCGGCTAATTCGGCATTGGTGCCCGACATCGCGCTGTCTTGGGACAACCACTGACAACCGAGAGGGATTTCTTTATGAAAAGGGGCTTTATCAGTAAAATCAATACAGAGCGCCGTTTGGGTATGGCCCACATCCATGAGTATCCAATCGCTGCGATGTTGTGCCCTGCTCGCCAACTGCCAGATGTTTAACAAACTGTGTATTTGCACATCAACTGCGATCGGTAAAAAGCCCGCTTTTTGAGCCGCTAACGCACGGCTTTCCACGACGTCTTTACGAGTGGCGTAAACTTGATAACTTACGGTGCTACTGCGACTTACGCTTTTTTCCATCACTTTGACGAAATCGAGACTCAGTTCTTCTATCGGGAACGGTGACTGATGAGAAAATGCCTGATAAATAGCAAACTCTTTTTCACGCGCCTGCAGGTCACTATCTATCTGTAATACCTTACTTATTACCGCATTGTCCGGTACCGATATGGCGACTTTGTGACTAAATAGTGGTAAACCCTTTCTTAGTTCTTTGAGTTTCTTTACAATTTTCTGATAATCCAGCGTGTGGTTATCGGAGAATATGTCCTCAGTAATAAATAATTCTTTATAACCGACGAGTGCATATGAATCACCCGCTAGCTTTAACACCACCGCTTTAATACTATGGTGGCCAATATCTATACCCGTAACCATTGATTTACCCATACGGCTTAGCTCCAGTAACGCTGCTTAGGCTTAGCTCGATTTGCTTATTTTGAGGTTAAATAAGCCACAATTTATTTTTAGAGCTAAATTTTTAGCCTAGAGTACAAGGGTTTGCATAAGGGCAGCCTTAACTAAACAGGGATTATCCGGTGAAGTTCATAAAGCGATTGTTATTACTTTCATTGATTTGCATTATTCTTGGAGTCACTACGATATTTGGCTTCTATTTTTACGTGAAGCCAGACCTCCCCGATGTAGCGACTTTACGTGATGTACAATTGCAGACACCGATGCAGGTCTATAGTCAAGATGGCAAGCTCATCGCCCAATTTGGAGAAAAGCGCCGAGTTCCGTTGCGTATTGAAGAGATCCCACCTGAACTTATCGAAGCGATTATCGCCACCGAAGATAGCCGCTTCTACGAACACTATGGTTTTGACCCAATTGGTATCACACGTGCTGCGGTCGCTGTGATCGCCTCAGGTAGCGCTAAACAAGGTGCAAGTACCATTACTCAGCAGCTTGCTCGTAACTTCTACCTCTCTAATGAGAAGAAGATCATGCGAAAAATCAAAGAGATTTTTATCGCTATTCATATCGAGCAATTGCTGACGAAAAAAGAAATCCTAGAGCTTTATCTCAATAAAATTTATCTCGGTTACCGATCGTATGGAATTGGAGCGGCAGCCCAAGTTTATTTTGGAAAAGAAGTCAAAGATTTAACGCTGAGTGAAATTGCCCTGATTGCAGGACTTCCCAAAGCACCTTCAACCATGAACCCTATCTATTCTCTAGATCGCGCGACTAACCGCCGTAACGTGGTGCTACAGAGAATGCTTGATGAGAAATACATAACCCCAGCGCAATATGCGCAAGCCCGCTCTGAGCCCTTAATGTCGAAATACCACGGTGCTGAAATTGAACTTAATGCACCTTATGTGGCAGAAATCGCCCGTTCATGGATGGTGGAGCGCTATGGTGAAGAGTCGGCCTATACCTCTGGCATGATTGTCACCACAACGGTAGATTCCAAACAGCAGCAAGCCGCGAGTAAAGCTGCAATCAATAACCTACTCGCCTATGATGAGCGTCATGGCTATCGCGGTGCTGAAAAAGTAGTTTGGAAAGAAGGCCAAACGCCATTGAATGAACAGCAACTGGCCGAGCACTTAAATAATGAACCGACTTATGGAGATTTATTACCAGCCGTCGTTACCCACGTAAGCAGCCAATCGGCTACAGTTTGGGTGAAAAATCAAGGATTGCAGACCATTGAATGGCAAGGCATGAACTGGGCTCGCCGTTTCTTAACTGATTCTCGACAAGGACCGGTTCCGAGTACAGCGACGGAAATCATCGCCGCTGGTGAACAAATTTGGGTACGTAATCGTGCTGAATACAGTGATGAGCATACCACCGACGAAGTACCACAGTGGTACTTAAGCCAAGTACCCAATGCCAACACTGCCTTTGTTGCCATGAACCCAGAAAATGGTGCGGTACTGGCGCTGGTTGGCGGCTTTAACTTTGTGCACAATAAATTTAACCGTGCGACTCAATCGGTGCGCCAAGTCGGCTCAAGTATTAAACCCTTTATCTACTCTGCCGCCATCGATAAAGGCATGACCTTAGCCACGCTCATTAATGATGCGCCAATTAACCAGTGGGACCAAAGCCAAGGTACAGCATGGCGTCCTAAAAACTCACCACCGACTTATATTGGCCCAACTCGTCTTCGCGTTGGTTTAGCTCAATCCAAAAACGTGATGGCAGTGAGAGTGCTACGCGCTGTTGGGCTGGATGAAACACGTGAATATCTCACTCGCTTTGGTTTTGATATTGACCAAGTACCACGCTCAGAAACCATTGCCTTAGGTGCGGGAAGCTTAACGCCGGTTAAGATGGCGCAAGGCTATTCCGTGTTTGCCAATGGTGGCTATTATGTTGAACCCTATTACATCAGCAAAGTTGAAGATCCCTTTGGCAAACTTGAGTATCAAGCCACACCAAAAGTCGTTTGCCAACAGCAATGCACCCCAGACACAAATGAGTTCGATGAGCAAGATGTTGCATCGCACTATGCTCCACAAGTCATTTCCGAACAAAACGCATTTCTTGTCCGAGAGATGATGTACAGCAATATTTGGGGTGGCGGAAATTGGCGTGAAGGAACGGGTTGGAATGGTACAGGCTGGCGTGCACAAAAGCTGGGGCGTCGTGATATTGGTGGTAAAACAGGAACGACCAATGACTCCAAAGATGCGTGGTACAACGGCTATGCACCGGGCATGGTCGCTATTGCTTGGGTCGGATTTGATGATCATAACCGCAACTTAGGTAGGACAACCGAAAACAGCAATGTAGATGACGATGGTGTATCCGGTGCGGAAGCGGGAGCAAAAACGGCACAACCCGCTTGGATTGATTTTATGCGTCAAGTACTGGTCGATGTGCCAGCGCAAGACAAACCCATTCCCGCCAATATTGTGCGGGTAAGAATCGATATCGATACCGGCTTGTTAACCAATAAGTTTGATTCAAGCTCGATGTTTGAATACTTCATTCAAGGCACAGAGCCAACCGAGTATGTCGCAGAGAGTGTCTCTGACAACATCTACTCTTCACCTACAGGTGAAGAGCTATTCTAAAGCTCAGTAAAAAGAGGCTACATTTAGCCTAATGCCGTTCACTTAAGGTGAGCGGCATTGTATTTTCTAGGGTATCGGCTTGGCTTTTTCTTCACGACTCTAGGGAAGGCTCTTTCTCGCCTTGGCTCAAGTATTAAGCTCCCACTCATTGCATAGAAGTTTTGGAGTTGCCTCGGTATGGCTCCCGGTGACGAGTAGGGAAGCCCCACTATTAGGCGCATGATGTGGGCTAACGCTCCATTGAAGCTAAGTTGGTATGGCAAGTAGTCTCCATTCAACGTATTACACATCTGCACCATTTGATATCTGACTAAGTTGTATGTCAGTAGTATTCCCC
>NZ_CAWPDB010000176.1:0-14653 GCF_963886625.1 Vibrio sp. V23_P3S9T160 | reverse complement strand
CTCTATCTCAATTTGTATAAAGATTGAGTTAAATAAATTAAACAATATCAAAGAATTCATCACCTTATCGGTGAGAGGAGGGAATTATTTTTTAATAAAAGGAAACGCCAAAATGGCCAAGCAAAAACTTACCCTTGTTCGTGGATTACCTGGCTCTGGAAAGTCTACATACGCAAAAACTCTCGATGCTATCTTAGTTGAAGCAGATCAATTTTTTATCGATAAAAACGATAATTACCAATACGACCCCGCACTAATCAAAAATGCTCACGCATGGTGTCAACTCGAAACGAAGCGCTTACTTCGTGCAGGATTTGACGTCGTGGTTGCAAACACATTTGTAAAAAACTGGGAAATGTCATTTTATAAATCACTTGCGGATGAGATGAATGTATCATTCGAAGTCATTGAGATAAATGGGAAATACCAAAATATTCATGGTGTACCTGATGCTGTGATTGCTCGAATGAGTAAACAGTTTGAGAAGTTAAATCCTGCGTTGATATCTTCACCTTCAATGGAGGCGGCACAATGAGTTCAATAAAAATTAAGGGTTTAGATGAAGCGCTCAAATCAGTGCAAAAAAGTTCACGTGCTAGAGAATTAACTAGCGAAGGTGTCTATAAAATACTCAACGAAGTGCAACAGACTTTAGATACTTATCTATTTAAAAAGGATCAGGTAGGTATTCAAGTATTGGTTACAGTTTATACAAAAGTTGCGGGTTCATACAACGGCATACCATATTCAACTTTTGTTGAAGTTGAACGCGGTAAAACCGTGTGGAAATTGAACACCGTGTATCGCGCTATAGGAATTGCAGCGGACGCAAAGATCCTTAATTCGGAAAAATTTGCTAATCAGATTTATTGTAAAGCTGAAAAGAAACTCAATAGACTGGTGTATCCTGACATCGAATTATAGATTGTGAGATAGCTAGCACCTGATCTTCGGTAAATCGACCCACTGGGTCGTATATTGCGGCGTTAACATCTTACGCCGCATTGACCACTTCTGAGATATCCCTTGTACCGCTAAAAATACAGTCTCACTCCCAAATCGATTGTTTAATGTGTCATACACATTCATAAGCTTAGGATTATTCGGAGTCAGATTAAAAAGATCAGGCTGCTCATGCTGTTCGTCAACTAAGTCAATCAGCCCAACACCAATTTTATAAAACCTCACATCCTGCTGGAATAACTGCTCAGCCAGTCGAGAGGCGGCTTGAGTTATCTGGGTCACATCAGCAGTTGGATACGCAAAACGATGAACCGCTCTACGTGCTATTGGAAGCGCGTCAAATGGTGAACTGTTAGCGAAACAGAGCATCACTCTACACAGTGACTTTTGTTTTCGAGCCTTGAAGGAAGCAATATTAGCGTGCGTACACAACGCTTGTTGCAACGACTCAAAGTCAGTAATTCTCTGTCCTGCACTTGTAGTGGCTTGTTTTCCGTCAATTTAAAGTGAAGATAAGTGTTGTTCGAGAAAGGCTTGAAGTTCAGCCTCAAACGCCTGAGCAAACAACTGTTGATCTCCCATTTTTCAAAGTTCATTCAACGGGTTCACTGGTTTATGAAGCTATGTAACGTTATTATGCTTGTCTATACAGTGCAACATGTTTATTTGTCTGGCGAGATCAATCAACAGGCTACACTACATTCCTTTCGATATACTAGAAATCACTTTAGCTCCTTTCCCCTTTGGAGGTTTATGAAAGATAGAAGTAAGTGCCGATATAAGTTTATCGAGATCGTTACGCAGAGGGATCTATGTTGATGGATGATTTAAGCTCTAATGAATCTTATATTGCCCATCCAGATATCGAGCATGGGCACCACCAAAGCGTTTATGTTCACTTAAAAGCGGTTAGCGAATTAGCTGGCAGGCTTGCTGCAAAAATAGGTTTTGCCGAGCAAGGGAAACTGATTGGCTTAATGCATGACTTTGGTAAATACAGTAATGCATTCCAAGATTACATGCGTCTGATTATTGCAGAGCAAACAGGCTATAACCCAGATAATGACGAGGGTAGCTCTGAAAGTTCAACGAGCAGAAGCTTAAAAGGTAAAATTGACCACTCGAGTGCAGGCGCACAGTGGATTTTCAAGTCACTTTTCCCTCATTACTTGAAGTTAAAACAACAAGACCAAGCACTTGCCCCTTACGGTTTAGCAATTACTCAAGCTCTAAGCATGTGTATTGCCTCGCATCATAGTGGATTGATTGACAGTTTGTCAGAAAATGAAAATGTTTTTGCAAACAGGATTAAAAAGCATGATGAACTAACCCATCAAAAAGAATGCACTAAAAACGCTGATCCTGATTTATTTTCACAAGCGCAGTCACTCGCAAGTTTTCAGTTTATCTCAGAAAGTAGTCAAAACCTGAAAAGTATGTTCGATAGGGTTGTCCTTTCAGCCATTGAACATGATTACTACCTTGGCATGTTTACTAAAATGCTGTTCAGTTGTTTGATAGATGCCGACCGAATTGACAGCGCCGACTTTGAGCAGCCAAGCAACAAACCTGAGCGTTTTAAGCAACCTGATTGGGCTTTTGCTTGCGATAAAATTGAAAGCTTCATCTCACGATTTGAGCAAGTCAATCCCATCGACCATATTCGCGCTGAAATATCAGACAACTGTTTTAATCGCGCACAAGGCGAAACGGGCATTTACAGTTTGACTGTCCCAACGGGTGGCGGAAAAACTTACGCTAGTCTCCGTTTTGCGCTGCATCACGCTAAAAAACATAACCTTGATAGGATCATCTATATCATTCCGTTTACCTCAATCATTGAGCAAAATGGCAATGCCATTCGTGAAGTTTTGGAGCAAATAAACACAGATGATTGGGTATTAGAGCATCATTCAAGCTTAGAGCCAGAGCAACAAACGTGGCGTTCAAAACTGGCATGCGAAAATTGGGATAAGCCCATCGTGCTCACAACTATGGTACAGTTTCTTGAAAGTATGTTTGCAAGTGGCACGCGTGGATCAAGGCGTTTACATCAACTCAGCAATGCGATACTGGTGTTTGATGAAATCCAAACGCTCCCTATTCGTTGTGTCCATTTATTCAATAACACCGTCAACTATTTAGCGCGGTTTTGTAACACCACGGCGGTAATGTGTACCGCGACTCAGCCTTTACTCAATCAGTTACCCGAACAAATAAAGCAGTTTGGCGAATTGCAATTACCACTAGAAAATGAACTAACCCCAAATATTGAAAAGCTTTATCAACAGCTAGAACGAGTGAGAATAAAGAACGTTACCAAAAAAGAGGGTTGGAATGAGGCTGAAATCACTGAACTAGTACAACAGCAATTATCAGCAGTACAAAGTTGTTTAGTGATTGTAAATACTAAATCGTGGGCAAAAAACTTATTCCAAGCGTTACAAAGCCAAGTTACTGATGAGACTAAGATCTTTCATTTAAGTACCGGCATGTGTTCGGCTCATCGTAAACAAATTCTAGATGAAGTTAGAGCACGGTTATCAGGCGGGCTGGCCACTTTATGTATCAGTACTCAGCTTATTGAAGCAGGTGTTGATGTTGATTTTGGCTGCGTTATACGTTTTGTAGCTGGCCTTGACTCAATCGCCCAAGCGGCAGGGCGTTGTAACCGAAATGGTAAGCAACAGAAAGGCCATGTGTTTGTGCTTAACCCTGCCGAAGAAAATGTCGGCATGCTACACGATATTAAAACAGGCATTGCTGCTTCAAACCGAATCTTCACCGAGTTTGCTGAAGAAGATTTGCTTAAACCGCAAGCAATGAGCCAGTATTTTCAATACTACTTTTATGATCGCCATAAAGAGATGACTTATCCCGCTAAGCAAGATCAAAGCTTGCTTAACTTGCTAAGTAGTAATCAAAGAAATATCAATAAAACACCGTTTGCATTGAGACAGTCTTTCATGACCGCCGCGAAACAGTTTAAAGCCATTGATGCCCCTGTTCATTCCGTGATCGTGCCATTTAATGAAGAAGCGCAAAGCATAATCACGCAGTTATGTGCGCTTGATCAGCGCTTTGATACGGCAAGTTACCGCGGCTTATTAAAAGCTGCACAAAAGTACAGTGTGAATATTTTCCCGAATGTATGGCAAAAACTCACCGATCAGCAGGCGGTGTACCCAATAGCGCAAGACGAAGCTGTGTTTTATTTAAGTGAAGAATTTTACAGCCAAGATTTTGGCTTGAGCTTAGAAGTAACAAATGCTCAGCAAGATTTAATTTTTTAAATGCAACCATGTTTTTAACAAGGAGAGCCATGTGAAAAACAGTATTAGTTTTAGATTATGGGGCAGGTATGCGTTATTTACCGACCCCATAACGAAAGTGGGAGGTGAAAAGTGTACTTATCACATTCCTACTTACGAGGCGATTAAAGGGATTTTAAAATCCATCTACTGGAAACCAACGCTTGTTTGGCATGTTGATAGAGTCAGGGTAATGAAACCACTGCGTACCCAAACGAAGGGAACAAAGCCGTTGAACTGGGGTGGTGGTAATACTTTGGCGTATTACACCTTTTTGCATGACGTTGAGTACCAAATCGAAGCCCATTTTGAGTGGAATGAACATCGACCTGAATTAGCGAAAGACCGTGTTGACGGTAAGCATTTTGCCATTGCTAAACGCATGTTGGAAAAAGGCGGACGACAAGACATCTTTCTAGGTACCCGCGATTGCCAAGGTTATGTTGAACCTTGTCTCTTTGGGGAGGGCGAAGGGGCTTACGATGATATTGATGAGCTAGGTTTTGGCTTAATGTTCCATAGTTTTGGTTACCCTGATGAAACAGGTAACAACGAACTGATTAGCCGATTCTGGCATGGGGTAATGAAAAACGGTGTTATTGAATATCCTCATATAACAGCATGCCCAGTAACGCGTCACGTGAGAAAAATGGACGCAAAAAGCTTTGAACTTGAACAAAATCTGCAGGGTGTTGAGCAAACGGAGAGTGTCTTATGACTTGGCTAACGACGCTCTATAAAACCTACGATGAGCTTGAAAAGCTCAATGATATGCTGCCATTTGAACAACAAGTGATGCCAATTTGTCATACCATTCAAAATGCCCACATACATATTGTGATAAACAATCAAGGTGAGTTTGTTCGTGCTGAAGTTCTCGAAAAAGCGCAAGTGGTCTTACCTGCAACGGAACAATCCGCAGGACGCAGCAGCGGTTTATGTGCACATGCATTGGCAGATAAAATCCAATACGTTGCGAAAGATTACGCTGATTTCGGCGGTATTAAAAAGTCTGGGTTTGAGTTGTATCAAGCGCAATTAAAAGCTTGGTGTGACTCAGTGCATAGCCACCCAGCAGTGCATGCTGTCTACCAATACATAGAGAAAGGCACTGTGGTTGCAGACTTGGTCGCCGAAAATGTGCTACATGAACAAGATGGGTACCTGCTGACTAAGTGGCAAGATGAAGGCGAAGCTCCTGCGTTATTAAAAATCCTGCCGAAAGAAAAAGGGATGTTTGACCAAGGTTCAGCTTTAGTTTGTTGGAGTGTAGAAACACCTGGTGAACCACAATCAAAAACTTGGCTTGACCCAAGTATCCAGCAAAGCTGGATTGCTTTTGATAGCCAAAATGGTGATAGCACAGCCATGTGTTACGCCACTGGTGAAGACAAACTTGTTGCGACTAACCACCCAGCCAAAATACGGCACAGTGGTGATAAAGCCAAGTTAATCTCTGCCAACGATAAAAGTGGTTATACCTTCCGAGGTCGTTTTTTATCCAATGAAGAAGCTTGCAACATTAGCTTTGAAGTGACACAAAAAGCGCACAATGCACTGCGTTGTTTGTTAACTAAGCAAAGTGTTTTTAGAAATGGCGATCAAGTTTATTTAGCTTGGGCAGTATCAGGCAAAGAGGTCCCTAAACCTACCGAACTGGACTTAACTGACTTAGCCAGTTTCTTAGCGGAGGCCGACAGTGTTGATCACACACAGGACCTAGGTCGAGCATACGCCAATCAGTTAAAGCGTTACTTTAATGGTATAAAAACGAGAAACCAGTTGGCTGACAACGAACAAATTGCACTGCTAGGACTAGATTCCGCGACGCCTGGGCGAATGGGTATTTTGTATTACCGTGAAACCATCGCGAAAGAGTTTTTAGCGCGATTAGAGCAGTGGCAACTCGATCTGGGTTGGCAGCAGAGAGTCAAAATAAACGAACAGTGGCAATGGGTTTATAGTGCCCCGAGCTTATTCCGAGTGCTTGATGGTGTATACGGTGATGTACTTAAATCTGCTGACACCTTAAAGAAAAACCTTATTACCCGTTTATATCCCTGCATCGTTGAAGGGAAACCGATTCCGCAAGACATCATGCAAAGTGCGTTTCACCGTGCAATTAACCGTGTTGCCTATAAATCCGATCAAACTTGGCTTTGGTTACAAAATTTAGGCATTGCCTGCTCACTGATCAGAGGGTTTTACACTCGGACAACACATTCAACTATTCAAAAGGAATACCCAATGGCATTACAACAAGATAATGCCAGTCGCGACTATTTGTTTGGTCGTTTACTGGCGGTGGCAAACAAGGTTGAAAAAGTTGCACTCTCAAGCAGCGAAGCAAATCGTTTAACCACGGCAGAGCGTTTCATGACGCAATTTGTTAATAGACCTGCATCAACGTGGCTAAACATCAGTAATGCCTTAGTACCGTATCAGCAAAGGCTGTTTAATAACTACCAAGGGTATGACAACGCAACTAAAGCACTGTTTAGTCAAATACACGATATGTTTAATCCTGCTGACTTTACCTCAAACCAAAAACTCACCCCTGAATTTTTGCTTGGCTTTCACAACCAAATGATGTGGCTAGAAACCCATAAAGTAGAGAAAGGTCAATGGGTTAAGAAAGTGAATGACGAACAAGTCCAAGAAAACTTAGAAGAAACAGTTTAAGAAAAGGAACATCACTATGACTTTACAAAATAAAATCGACTTTGCATTAATTTTTAACGTATTAAACGCTAACCCAAATGGTGATCCACTCAATGGTAATCGCCCACGCACCGATTATGATGGTTTTGGTGAAATTACCGATGTTTGTTTAAAGCGTAAAATTCGTGACCGTCTACAAGAGGCGGGGGAAAGCATTTTTGTTCAATCGGATGAAAAGAAAACCGATGGTATGACAAGCTTGCGCAACCGAGCTGAATCTGACGAGGTTGGTTTAGGAAAAGAGGCATTCAACAGTAAAAAAACAGCGCCAGATCAAGCCGCAAAATTGTGCTGTCAAAAATGGCTAGATGTGCGTGCATTTGGTCAAGTGTTTGCGTTTAAAGGGACAGGCTCGGATGGTGTATCTATTCCAATCCGTGGGCCTGTAACGATTCAAAGCGCATTTAGTATTGAGCCAGTGAGTATTACTAGCACACAAATTACCAAGAGTGTGAGTGGTGAAGGTGATGGTACCAAAAAGTCATCAGATACCATGGGTATGAAGCACCGTGTAGACAAAGCCACCTATGTTGCTTTTGGTGCAATGACACCTCAATTGGCAGAGAAAACAGGCTTCAGTGACGAAGATGCAGAAAAAATTAAAGCTGTATTAGTAAAGTTGTTTGAGGGTGATGCATCATCAGCGCGTCCTGAAGGTTCTATGAGTATTTCACACCTCGTATGGTGGAAACATGACTCTAAGTCTGGTCAGTATTCTTCAGCTAAAGTGCATCAAACGTTGAGAGCGCACATTGAACAAGGCTTACCACTTGAAACTACGGCGTTGAAAGATTCACTGGTAACCGCTTTACAAGGACTAGAACCAGAAGTGATCGAGGGTTTCTAATCTAATGATTGACGTTCGCCTAATCAACATCTCCGCTCTACAGCACTTTGCTTTTTGTCAGCGCCAATGTGCGCTGATCCACCTAGAGCAAGTGTGGCAAGAAAATTACCTAACTGCACACGGGCGGCAGTTACATGATCGAGTTGATAACGGCGAGCCAGAAACCCGTAAAGGGGTGCGTTTTGAACGTGGCGTAGTGGTGACTGCGCCACAATTAGGCATAACAGGCAAATTAGACTTATTAGAGCACCATAGATTAAGCAACCAATTCGTCCCCGTTGAATATAAACGAGGTAAACCAAAAGCCAGCGATATCGACAAAGTACAGCTTTGTGCTCAAGCGTTATGTATTGAAGAAATGTTATCCGTTGAAGTCGCAAATGGCGCACTTTGGTATTGGCAAACGCGCAAACGCATTGAGGTCAAATTCGATAACCAACTGAGAACGCAAACAAAAGCTTTAATAACGCAAGTACAACAGCTGTTTGTAAACGCAAAAACGCCTCCGCCAACGAAAGGTAAACACTGTAAGGCATGTTCTCTGACTGAAATATGTCAGCCAGATTTAACCAATAATGATGGTTCAAGCGGTTATGTAGCGGCATTGTTTAAAACGGAGGCGGAATGAAAAAACTTCAAAACTCACTTTATATCACTAAAGATGGCGTCTATTTGCATAAGCAACGCGAAACCTTACTAATTGAACAAAAAGTGGATGGCGAAAAGCAAAAACTGATGCAGCTTCCCATACATTCGATTGGCAGTATATTTTGTTTTGGCAATATTATGGTTTCGCCGCAGTTACTTGGCTTTTGTGGTGAAAACGGTACTCATCTTGCCTTCTTTGATATGCATGGTCGTTTTCTAGCCAATGTTGTTGGTAAACAAACGGGCAATGTATTGCTGCGTAGGCAGCAGTTTAGTGTTAGTGAGCAGGCTGCAAACGAACTTGCCAAGTATATTGTCGCCGCAAAAATACGATCATCTCGTATGTTGCTTTTACGTTTTAGACGTAATCACAACAGCACACCACAGTTAGAAAAAGCCATTGAGCGTTTAAAGCAAATTATTGAGCAACTGAAAGGCGTGACCGCCTACGACACAGTTTTAGGGTTAGAGGGAGAGGCCGCATCGCATTATTTCTCCGCGTTTGCTGACATGTTTAAAGGCAACGAAAGCAAACTGCTGTTTGATAAGCGCACTCGAAGGCCGCCTAAAGATCCAGTTAATGCGGTTATTTCATTACTGTACTCTGTGTTAGGCCAAGAGATCAGTGGCGCATTACAAGGTGTAGGGTTAGATCCACAAGTCGGTTTTTTACACAAAGAAAGGCCTGGTAGAAATAGCCTCGCCCTCGATCTTTTAGAAGAGTTTAGAGCTTACATTGTCGATAGCATCGCCTTAAAGCTCTTTAACAATAACACTCTCACCACGAAGGACTTTGAGACAGATTGTCTCGGTGGTGTAACCATAAAAGACGACGCGCGTAAGCTAGTTTTTCATGCTTATCAAGTTAAAAAACAAGAAGAAGTGATACATCCTTTTTTGCAAGAAAAGGTGCAAATCGGTTTATTACCGCATGTTCAAGCCATGCTGTTAGCACGTCATTTACGTGGCGATTTAGCCCATTATCCGCCATTTGTGATCAAAAAATAAGGAGAGTGAGCAATGATGGTATTGGTCACATACGATGTATCCTTTGCCAGTGAAGATGGTCAAAAACGCCTCAGGCAATTAGCAAAAGTGTGTTTAGATTATGGTGTAAGAGTGCAATATTCTGTATTTGAATGCGAAATAGATGCAGCGCAATGGCTGCGCTTTAAAAATGAGCTGTTGTCAATTTACGACCCTGAAGTAGACAGTTTACGTTTTTATAAGCTCGGCAAAAACTGGCAAAACAAAGTAGAGCACCATGGTGCTAAAGTCGCCATAGATATATTCAGAGATACCCTTATTTTATAGTCGCTAGGCTCAAGTTCTCAGTAAAATACTGGGGATCTAGCGATTGCATAAGTTCTTTAAAAATATAGGAAATACTTATTTGTATAAATGCACACAATACAGTTTTGTACTACCGCACAAAGTTAGCGGTAAATAATAGAGTGTGTTAGTTTATACGTGCCTTTAACAATAGGCGGTCGCGCCTCCCGCAGGCGCGTGGATTGAAACATTTATCTGGTTAATTACCTGTCACCAAACAAAAGTCGCGCCTCCCGCAGGCGCGTGGATTGAAACCGCTTTCACCTTGGCTTTCAACCGTCTCAATAAGTCGCGCCTCCCGCAGGCGCGTGGATTGAAACATGGGAGCAGCTACGATGGAGCAAGCCGCCGAAAGTCGCGCCTCCCGCAGGCGCGTGGATTGAAACACGACTGACGGTGATACGGAAACCTCATCTAGCTGTCGCGCCTCCCGCAGGCGCGTGGATTGAAACCAGTTAAAAGACGCCGTCGGCGCATGGCTTGCAAGTCGCGCCTCCCGCAGGCGCGTGGATTGAAACAAGATTTTCGCTTGAAACCAACGCTAAGCGCGGCGGTCGCGCCTCCCGCAGGCGCGTGGATTGAAACCATTCATAAATAAAACCCCATACCTTACATTTTGTCGCGCCTCCCGCAGGCGCGTGGATTGAAACCATATTTGAAGTATGTTTTTATCTGAATTATCTCGTCGCGCCTCCCGCAGGCGCGTGGATTGAAACTGTGTCGGACTTTTGCGCCCTTTGACAAGCCTAGGTCGCGCCTCCCGCAGGCGCGTGGATTGAAACTCGCTGTAACTCGCGTTTGTTCAGCTCTTAATAGTCGCGCCTCCCGCAGGCGCGTGGATTGAAACCTCCAAAAATGGAATTGAATTTGAGCAATACTACGTCGCGCCTCCCGCAGGCGCGTGGATTGAAACCAGTTCTTCGGCGGTGCGCCAGTGACGACTTACGTCGCGCCTCCCGCAGGCGCGTGGATTGAAACAAGTGGGCAAACTGCGATCACTTTTGGTGTAATAGTCGCGCCTCCCGCAGGCGCGTGGATTGAAACAAGTTTAACAGCATCGGGAAACCGCTGAGAAAAGTCGCGCCTCCCGCAGGCGCGTGGATTGAAACAGAACCAACCAATTTGGCCCGTTCATATTGTTAGGTCGCGCCTCCCGCAGGCGCGTGGATTGAAACATGTTCTTATCCCCGTCTCGCTTAGCTCATGTGTGTCGCGCCTCCCGCAGGCGCGTGGATTGAAACATCCCCACTGTGTTCATTAGTGGGCTGACAGAGGGTCGCGCCTCCCGCAGGCGCGTGGATTGAAACCTGATGCTATTGACGTTGGTGAGTTTAAAATGGGTCGCGCCTCCCGCAGGCGCGTGGATTGAAACTCTTGCCGACATGTACGCAGCATGCCTTAGGCAGTCGCGCCTCCCGCAGGCGCGTGGATTGAAACTTGGGTGCGGGCAGCCTGTGTTACATGGTTTATGGTCGCGCCTCCCGCAGGCGCGTGGATTGAAACATTGACGCTCTGCGTAGTGCGTTACGTGGGAAAGGTCGCGCCTCCCGCAGGCGCGTGGATTGAAACAAAACATTACCGCTCAACACGCAATTTACTCATGTCGCGCCTCCCGCAGGCGCGTGGATTGAAACACAATGTAATGACGGCTACATCCGCGCTTGATTGTCGCGCCTCCCGCAGGCGCGTGGATTGAAACAATTTCCTCCAGTTTTGATTTGACCCATTCCGCACGTCGCGCCTCCCGCAGGCGCGTGGATTGAAACTATGTCTTCGTTATACGTCTCGCCATCGAAATCAGTCGCGCCTCCCGCAGGCGCGTGGATTGAAACAAGGTTGGCGAAGTTGGCTATTTTGTTAACCCTGTCGCGCCTCCCGCAGGCGCGTGGATTGAAACATGGTTATCTCCGTTGTTTGATGAGCTAATAATGTCGCGCCTCCCGCAGGCGCGTGGATTGAAACAGTCTCTAGGCGTTTAATGAGACTTTGTAATTTAGTCGCGCCTCCCGCAGGCGCGTGGATTGAAACGATATTGAACATGCAACAGAAATTCGGGCTAAAGTCGCGCCTCCCGCAGGCGCGTGGATTGAAACCAAAGTATGCCAACGAACAATATCAACGATGGTGGTCGCGCCTCCCGCAGGCGCGTGGATTGAAACAGTGTTGTACTTGCTCGGGGCCGCGCCATGGTGGTCGCGCCTCCCGCAGGCGCGTGGATTGAAACCACCGAAAGATGCGCAGCTTCTTGAATCACGATGTCGCGCCTCCCGCAGGCGCGTGGATTGAAACCGATCTCCACAAAAAGCCCCATCGATTGATGAGGTCGCGCCTCCCGCAGGCGCGTGGATTGAAACCACCTAAATCGTATTGCTGCACAGTGTGTTGGCAGTCGCGCCTCCCGCAGGCGCGTGGATTGAAACCGTTATATAATACGGAAAATGGAAAAAGCAAGAGTCGCGCCTCCCGCAGGCGCGTGGATTGAAACCCGTATTATATAACGGAACGTTTCGAACTGCACAGTCGCGCCTCCCGCAGGCGCGTGGATTGAAACCATTAGGTCAGTGACTACACGGCGGATGATAGCGTCGCGCCTCCCGCAGGCGCGTGGATTGAAACTGGACCTAATCCAAGGTCAGAGTTTCTTAATTACAGTCGCGCCTCCCGCAGGCGCGTGGATTGAAACACGGTCACTTCACCGCCAGACAGCAACTGAAAATGTCGCGCCTCCCGCAGGCGCGTGGATTGAAACAGAGAGCAACAAAAGTCGATTGCTAATAAAGATGTCGCGCCTCCCGCAGGCGCGTGGATTGAAACAACTCAGCTGGTGAAGGCGAGCGAATGCGCGAGAGTCGCGCCTCCCGCAGGCGCGTGGATTGAAACCGTGGCACGTTTGCAGAGTCTGGCGCGTTTGGTGTCGCGCCTCCCGCAGGCGCGTGGATTGAAACCATGACCATTAAGTTTTGTGAATCAAATAAGGCTGTCGCGCCTCCCGCAGGCGCGTGGATTGAAACCTCTAGCGTTGCTTTAGTATTAAGACTTCCAAGGTCGCGCCTCCTGCTTCATTTTGCACGAGTTATGCTATATCTCTTAGCATAATCATAGTGACAGATTTTGGCGATTACTCACCAGCGTGATGCCAAATTGGAAAGAAGTAAAAAGCCGTTTGGATGGAATGGCGGAGTTGTATTTGAATAAATAAAAAAGCCAGTGCAGATGCACTGGCAAAGTCGATGGGGTAGAGGAGGTGCATAATTATACTGATGGACGTTGACGTAATCGACAAAGCCACTCTTGTAATGAAAAACAATTAGAAATGATACTTTCAGAGTCAGATAAATCATCATTGAGATAAATCTTTAACTGATTATCTTCGAAATGAGTTTTAATGAGGTTCGATTTGTTCATCGTAAACACGACATCTAGAATGTCATCAAAACTCTCAACTTGATGAAGAAAGCGATTTGATAAACGCCCGAATAAAAGAATTCTATCTTCTGAGTATTCATGTGATAAACATACAAGGGTATGGGCTTGGGCGAAGACAACAAATAAATCGATTGGGTCTTGAAAATGAACTGTTCGAGGATGATGTTTTAATGCACTGAAGTTTAAGCTAACAAGAGCGCTAGTATCAGCCGAGTTAGGCTGTGATGACAGTGCATTTTGATTCTTAGTTATAGCAAAACTCATAAATTAATCCTTAATAAATCAAACCTCCCCAAAAAAGATTTAATGATTAATTTATTATAGATTAATTTAAACGTGTAAAACTGGGGTTTAAATTACACGGTTATAAACTTAATACGTAAAGTGGTGATTGTCAAATGTTTTTTTAAATGTATAAAATCTGATTTTTAGAAATTTAATCTTCGCCATAGAGTTCTTCGTAATCGATAAGATGCATGTTCCGATCAATCCGTTTTAAATCTTCAAAAGCAAAAAATTTCTTAGCTAAGCGAATGGTGTAATAAGGTTCAGTCGTATTGGCAAGTATTACCTCATGACTATGAGGAACATGGACAAACTCAATACTGCCAAACCTAGTCTTATAAAAACCTGATTCCCCTGTTGTACCCAGAATTAAAATCATCGGGATCTGAGAGATAACACTCCACCTTGAGAGGGCATCTTCGAGAGATATATAACACAGTTCGCCATCTCGCAGTGACAAGGCTAGTTGGTCAAAAAAATCAGGCGGCAATGTTGAACGCAAGTAAACAAATCGCTCAAAATCAATACTGACGATATAGTTGTTTTTTGCAATGATCTGCTCAATATCATCACTTCTAAAGATTGAGCAGATCTCATCACGTTTATAGATAAACTTTTCTTTACGCCGATACTGCATTTCGAAAATCATTTTCATAGATTAAAATTAGATGTTATTTAAACAATAGTGATGATTGCATAAAATCTTGTCTTAATTCAAGTTGAACCCATTAAATTTTTTATTTAAAGCGTTATCTAAATAAAGCTTTGAGAACGAATGAAGTTCGGCGGTACTTTTCCTAGAACTAGATCTTCCTTCATTTTTGCAACTGAAACCTAGGATCTTAAGGAATTGATTAACACTTCTCTTTATCTGCGTGATCTCACTTATTTTTTTATCCACCCTTAATGAAACTCCATTAAAATCGGATAAAATAACTTGATTATCTTTATTCTTCATGAATGAGTAAGCAGATAAGTAGCTTTCGTTAGATATGACAACTTTATCTGTAAAACTTAAACCAAGTATTTTAATGACGGAGCTTGCCAAGGATATGATTTTTTTGGATTTTGGAGATACTATTCGCTTATATGATTCACTATTTTTTAACGAAAGCAACTC
>NZ_CAWPDB010000175.1:0-14956 GCF_963886625.1 Vibrio sp. V23_P3S9T160 | reverse complement strand
CAGCAGGGGAGATGATGAGTTTCGAGACCGGTACGCCAGGTTGCTCGGCCAGAGAGGCTGCTAGGGCAACGAGTCTTTGAGTACGTCTTGGGTCATTGAGGTGAGCTTGACCAAATTGCTTTTGTGCCCAGAGGGTTGGTTCTATATAAGTCATTCTAATCATCCTTGTTATTGCTTAGATGATCAGATCATGAAACATAAAATTAGTTCAAAAAAATCCCCAAGCAGAGGCTTGGGGATTTGTGTATAAGAGACAGGGCCATAAGCCAGCCCTTTTGCCATCATTAGGTTAATCACTGTTAGGGCTCAAGCAGCACCATTTTACTCTTGGCAAGATCAGGTAAATCACCTTTTAAACCCAGTGCTCTTTTCATAATCTCATCTTTGGCTCCAGGAAGTTGTCCAGCCAACTGCATGCCAATGCCACGGATCAGTTTCTTCGCCGGGTTATCACCTTCAAAAAGGTCTTTGAAACCTTGCATCGCGGCAATCATTTTGGCGGCTTCTGTTTTTCGCCAACGTTCATAACCTCGCAAATTTTTGAGCAAACCAATATCTTCACCTTGATGCCACAACGCGAGTAGTTCTTGAGCTAAGCTTGCAGCATCAAGTAAACCTAAATTAACACCTTGCCCGGCTAGCGGGTGGATGGTGTGCGCCGCATCACCAACGAGTGCGATTCGTTGTAAAGCAAAATCTCGGGCATAACGCATTTTAAGTGGGAAAGCAGCACGTTCACCGACCACCTCACACAAACCTAAACGATGATCAAACTCAGCGGTCAGTATCTTATTGAATTCGAGCTCAGACAGGCTGAGCAAGCGCTGCGCTCGGTTGGGCTCTGTAGACCAAACGATTGAGCTCATATGAGGATCAGACATAGGTAAAAAGGCCAGCGGACCTTGTGGTGTAAACACTTGCCTTGCCGTCGATTGATGTGGTTCCACCGTGCGGACATTTGCCACCAGCGCACTGTGTCCATAATCCCAATGGGTTAATGGAATGTCTTGCTGCTGACGAACCCAAGAGTTTGCGCCATCGGCTCCTACTATCAATTTTGCGGTGAGTGATTGACCGTTATCGAGCGTTAGCCACGCCTCACTTTCTCCGACAGCCAGAGATTGGCATTGAGCGGGCATAAAGAGTGTCACATTCGCTTGCTTTTGTACTTGTTCGAGTAAGGCTAATTGAATGACGCGGTTCTCAACAATGTGTCCCAGATCCGGCTGAGTCATCTGATTGGCACTAAATTCGATCCGCGCAAAACTATCGCGTTCCCACACTTCCATCGCCGAATAAGGCGCAGAGCGACGAGAAATGATGCCTTGCCATGCACCAAGGTTTCGCAACATGATTTCACTGGAACGGCTTAAGGCGGAGACTCGCACATCCGGCAGCTCTGCAAGTTCAAGGCTGGGTACTCGACCCTCAATCACGGCGATGCGCAGTTCGCTATGCTTTAATGCGGCGGCCAGTGCAAGGCCAACCATTCCGCCACCCACAATGACAATATCGACACTTTGCATCATATACAGACCCTTTTATCTATTCACTACGCCAAGCGTTCGGCGCAGTAGCGGCATTTTCAGCCACGGTAAATTATCCATCATCATGAGGCCTACATTGCGACCAATACGAGTGGTTAGCCAATCATTGGAAAAGAGATGCACCAGGGATGATGTCAGCTTAATGGTGGCATCACGATCCGCTTCTCGGCGTTGGGAAAAAGCCTGTAAGCCGTGATAGCAGCCAACATCGGCTTGCTGCTTGATAAGCTCATCCGCCAAGCTTGCTACATCTCGAATACCTAAGTTGAAACCTTGTCCCGCAATCGGATGTAATGTCTGAGCGGCATTGCCCACAATGGCAAAACGATGTGAAATGTTCTGCTCTCGATAACGCAGTTGTAATGGATAGCAGGCACGAGTGCCCACTTTATTCATTCGCCCTAAACGCCAACCAAACGCATCTTGAAGCTGTGCTAAGAAACCCTCATCACTGAGTGAAAAAGCTTGCTCGGCTTTCGCGGGAGGTAAACACCAAACTAAAGAGAGTCGATTATCACTCATTGGTAATAACGCGACAGGACCATCGGCGGTAAATCGTTCAAACGCCCGTCCTTGATGAGCTTTTGAGCTCACAACGTTAGCAATAACCGCGACCTGTTCAAAATCATGCTCTTGTTGGATGAGGCCGATTTGCTCGCAGCAGGTCGATATCGCCCCATCGGCTGCGACCAATAACTTAGCTTGGATCGTTCGTTGATCGTTAAGGGTGACAGTGACCTTATCCATACTGCGTTCCACTTGCTGAACCGCGCTTGGGCAAAATAACTCAATATGCGAGCTCTGCTGCATTTTTTGCGCGTAAATCTGCCCAACATCGGCCAATTCAACCACGTAACCTAATGCTTCTAAATCGAGTTGCTGACAAGTGATATCGGTCATCCCAATATGAGACCGATCCGACACATGAATATGTGTAATTGGGGTGGCGACCTCTTGCAGCGACTGCCACAAGGAGAGATTTTGCAAAATTTGTACGCTACCATAGGATAAAGCAATTGAACGCGAATCAAAGCCGGGATGGGCGAGCTTATCATCCAGCGGATGCGCTTCGACCACAGCAATCGCAAGCTTTCCTTGAGAAAGCGTATCTAAGGCCAACGCCAGTGTTGCACCAGCCATCGCCCCACCAGCGATAATCACATCAAATTGCTTCACAGTCATCTCTCTTTAATGCACGGTCGGCTGAGTTTCTTGTAGAGGTTTGATACCAAATTCAGCATGAATTGTTAACACACAAGCTTTTATATGCTCGATGACGTGTTCCAAAAGTTGAGCTTGCTCATCCAAGTCATCCTCTTCATCGATACCGAGCTTGGCAATTTCTTCTAGATCAGCCAAGGCCTCTTTAGTCTCTGCGGACGCTTTTTTCAAAACAACCCCAATCAAGCCAAGCCCAGAAATAAAGTGATTTACCCAGTCGGCTATGCCATCAGCCAAATCAAATACACTGGCACTCGCCTCTTCATCTGACAACAGTAGTGACAACTCCATCCCGCTACCAGTGAGCTCTTCGATTGTAAAGGTGAGTACTTGTTCAGCCAATGTCAACGGACGATCTGGCCAACCCATACCTTCGTTAGTGTAATCAAAAATAAGTGGCTGCCAGCTCTTATCATTTAAGCCCAGACCACCGGCCAGCATGCCCGTTAGCAACCCATGCAACTCAGCAGGGTTAACCGCAAGTGCTGCAGATTGAAGGGCAGTGGCAAGAGAAAGATAATCCGGTAGTTTTTTTTCGCTCATGGGAAGCTCGTAATAAAATCAAATAAGCGCGATCCTACCACTTAGCTTCCAATGCGAAAATGCTCAAAGCGTTAATTGTGGGTAGCTTTTACTCAATTTGCCTAATAACTGTGTTTTTAGTCCCTCATTTTTTACTGCTCGCTTTGAAAAGCTTGAATCTTAGGGCCGCTTTACCTATAGTTTCCACCTCGATGGGCATGTGAGTGGCACCATCTTAGACAGCGCGATAAGAGTTCATCCATCATGAGTAATCAAGCGGTAGACGTAGAAATTTTAGGAAAATTGACTCGTGTGAATTGCCCTGCGGGACAAGAGCAGTCTTTAATCCAAGCGGCGCAAGATCTTGATAACCGATTGAAAGAGATGGCAGAGCGTACTAAAGTTACCAATGAGGTAAAGCTACTCACGATTGCTGCGCTCAACATTTGTTATGAATTGCAAACCAAAAACAATGAGAGCCTAGGCCAACAAAATCAATTAACCGAGCGCATGGAACAGCTCGCTGCATCTCTTGAAGATGCCATCAGTAAAGTGAAGCTAGGACAGCAGTAGTCTTTACCAGCGTGACCAAATTTACCCTAGAGTGTTTGTCAGCCGGATTTAAGTCCCTGAGCCGATAAGCAACACCAAAGGGTTAGTACTTGGTAGCTATTGAGCAAGCTCGGCTCGTACCGAGAAGCCTGCGGTTACCATTGCTGATCCGCCTTGAACCAGCTGGTTCAAGGGCCAAAATCCGCAACGGCACTCTGGGGTATCCTTATGCAAAACACTCGACACACACTTCGTCAAGTCATCCGCCAGCGGCGTAAACAGCTATCACCTACGCAGCAAAAACACGCTTCAATTGAACTTGTCTCTCGTTTTTCAACACTGCCTGAAGTTTTAACGAGTCAGCACATTGCCCTCTACTTAGCGACCGATGGTGAGCTTGAAACACAACCGCTCATAGCGTGGTTATGGCAACAAGGCAAACAGACCTATCTTCCCGTTTTACACCCCTTCTCGAGTGGGAATTTATTGTTCTTGCGCTATGATGCTCAAACCATAATGACGCGAAATAAATACGGCATTGCCGAACCCAAGCTCAACCAAACATTGATCAAACCAGTAAATGAGCTAGATATCATCTGCACACCATTGGTGGCCTTTGATCAAACAGGGCAAAGGCTCGGGATGGGCGGCGGCTATTATGATCGTACGTTAGAAACTTGGTTTAAAACGGGTAAAGGTGCCCTACCCATAGGTTTAGCTCATGATTGCCAACAAGTGACTCATCTGCCGAGCGAAGCATGGGATATACCTTTACCTCAAATAGTGACTCCAAGCCAAATCTGGCAATGGGAATCATAAATTATTGAGGCTATAATCGCCCCGCAACATTACCGTCACTATAAATCGATATCAGGAGATTGGCATGACTCAAGATGAAATGAAAAAAGCCGCCGGCTGGGCCGCACTCAAATATGTAGAAAAAGGCAGCATCGTTGGTGTGGGTACGGGTTCAACGGTGAATCACTTCATTGATGCACTGGGTTCGATTAAAGATGATATTAAGGGTGCGGTTTCAAGTTCTATCGCCTCAACAGAGAAGCTAAAAGGCCTAGGTATTGAAGTGTTCGACTGCAATGATGTTGATCAACTCGATATTTATGTTGATGGCGCAGATGAAATCAACCCTGCGCGCGATATGATCAAAGGCGGCGGCGCTGCGCTCACTCGAGAAAAAATCGTTGCCGCGATTGCGGATAAATTCATTTGTATCGTTGATGGTACAAAAGCGGTCGATATTCTAGGTCAATTCCCACTTCCAGTTGAAGTGATCCCAATGGCGCGCTCTTATGTGGCACGTCAACTGGTTAAACTTGGTGGTGATCCAGCCTATCGCCATGGCGTAATAACGGATAACGGTAACGTTATCTTGGATGTGCACGGATTAAAAATTACTGATGCTAAAGCATTAGAAGATAAAATTAATGGGATTGTCGGCGTAGTAACCGTCGGTTTATTCGCTCACCGAGGTGCTGATGTCGTCATCACTGGCACGGGAAATGGTGCCAAAATCGAAGAGTAAGTCACAAAATAAGGCTACTTTCCGTTATTTCATTACAAACGGCACCCATGGGTGTCGTTTTTCTTCGCTATGCCCTAGAAAATCATGCCTTATTTCGTAATTTTCTTACCCAAAACAAAAAAAGTTTGTTACTTTATTGGTCAGAAGACGCACAAGGAAAACGTTTGTCTTCCAACAAAATGGTTAATCTTCCTCTTTACATTAGCCCTTTTGCTTTATGTGCGCCGTGTTTGCCCACCTTCCCATTTTTAAGGACGAGAATAATGGCCAAAGTTTCACTCGAAAAAGACAAAATCAAAATCTTACTCCTCGAAGGGCTACACCCTTCAACGGTTGAAGTACTGCAATCTGCCGGTTACAGCAATATTGAGTATCACAAAGGTTCTCTGGGTGATGAACAACTGCTCGAAGCGGTGAAAGATGCTCACTTCATCGGAATTCGTTCGCGCACTAATTTGACCGAAGCGGTAATCAACGCGGCAGAGAAGTTGGTTGCTATCGGCTGCTTCTGCATTGGCACCAACCAAGTTGACCTGAATGCAGCCGCAAAACGCGGGATTCCTGTCTTTAATGCACCATTTTCAAATACTCGTAGTGTTGCTGAACTCGTTTTAGGCCAAACACTGCTACTACTGCGTGGGATTCCTGAAAAAAATGCATTGGCGCATCGTGGTATTTGGAAAAAAAGTGCTGATAACTCTTATGAGGCTCGCGGTAAACGCTTAGGTATTATTGGCTATGGCCACATTGGCACCCAGCTCGGTATCATTGCCGAAAACCTCGGTATGCAAGTCTATTTCTATGACATAGAAAACAAACTCTCACTCGGTAATGCAACGCAAATACATACGATGAGCGAGCTACTGAATAAATGTGATGTCATTTCTCTGCATGTGCCTGAAACTCCAGATACTAAAAATATGATGGGTAAAGAAGAGTTTGCACGCATGAAGCCTGGCTCTATCTTTATCAACGCAGCACGCGGAACGGTAGTCGACATTCCCGCACTCTGCGATGCATTGGCATCAAACCATCTAGCTGGCGCGGCAATAGATGTATTTCCAGAAGAACCCGCCACAAACTCTGAACCTTTTGAATCCCCACTGATGCATTTTGATAATGTCATTCTGACACCGCACATTGGTGGCTCAACGCAAGAAGCACAAGAAAATATCGGTATTGAAGTAGCCGGTAAGTTGGCAAAATATTCAGATAACGGCTCAACCTTATCAAGCGTGAACTTCCCTGAAGTATCACTGCCAATTCACCGTGATAGTTCGCGTTTACTGCATATTCACGAAAACCGTCCGGGTATTCTGACACAAATCAACACCATCTTCGCCGAAGAAGGGATCAATATCGCCGCTCAATATTTACAAACGTCAGCGGATATCGGTTATGTAGTGATTGACGTAGAAACCGCTCGCTCTGCGGAAGCTCTTACTAAGCTGAAAAGCATCAGCGGCACCATTCGTGCGCGTATTCTTCACTAAGCACTTCTCTAGTAAAAGCACCAAACGACAAAAAGGCCACATAAAATGTGGCCTTACTTATTTCGATAGGGAGCTCAGTAAATTAAGCTTTAAGCGCTCGCTCCCCGCGAGCAATACCTACCACACCACTTCGCGCGACTTCGATTACTTCAGTGACTTCCGACAACGCTTGAATAAAGGCATCGAGTTTTTCGCTGGTTCCAGCAAGCTGCACAGTATATTGCGCTGCAGTGACATCTACGATCTGCCCACGGAAAATATCAGCCGTACGTTTCACTTCGGCGCGCGCAAAGCCGCTAGCTTTGACTTTCACCATCATCAGCTCACGTTCAATGTGTTCACACTCTGACACTTCTTGCACTTTAAGCACATCAATCAACTTATGCAGTTGCTTTTGAATTTGTTCAAGTTGCATTTCATCGGTCTTAGTGGTGATGTTTAAGCGTGACAATGTTGCATCATCGGTTGGCGAAACCGTTAGTGATTCAATGTTATAACCACGTTGAGAAAATAGACCAACAACGCGAGACAAAGCACCCGATTGGTTTTCCATTAATATTGAAATAATGTGTCTCATATTATGTTCTCTCCGTTTTGCTTAACCACATTTTGTCCATCCCTTCGCCTTTAATTTGCATTGGGTAGACGTGCTCCGTTTCATCCACATTAATATCAACAAAAACCAATCGATCTTTCATATCGAGTGCTTTTTTAAGCCCGGCTTCAAGTTCATCAGGCTGTGAGATACGGATGCCAACGTGGCCATAAGCTTCTGCAATTGCTGCAAAATCGGGAACAGAACTCATATAAGAATTAGAGTGACGTCCTTGGTAAATAATATCTTGCCACTGTTTTACCATGCCAAGAAAACGGTTGTTTAAGTTAATAATTTTCACTGGAATATCATATTGCAACGCGGTGGAAAGCTCTTGGATATTCATTTGAATACTGCCATCCCCAGTGACAATCACTACCTCTTCTTCTGGCATGGCAAATTTAACCCCCATTCCAGCGGGTAAACCAAATCCCATGGTGCCCAAACCGCCAGAGTTGATCCAACGACGAGGCTTATTGAATGGATAATAAAGTGCGGCGAACATTTGGTGCTGACCAACATCGGAGGCCACATATGCGTCTCCATTAGTCAGTTTATGCAAAGTTTCAATCACTTGCTGCGGCTTAATGCGTTCGCTGGATTTCTCATAAGCTAGGCATTGGCGGTCGCGCCAGCTTTGGATATCTTGCCACCATAGTTCAAGCGCCTGCGAATCATTACAGCCACCTTGCTCAGAGAGCAATTGCAGCATAGTTTCCAGTACTTGTTCGGCTGATCCCACTATCGGCAGATCGACTGGCACATTTTTAGAGATCGACGAAGGATCAATGTCAATGTGCATGATCTTAGCGTTCGGGCAATACTTTTCTAGATTATTGGTCGTACGGTCATCAAAACGCACACCAATACCGAAAATCAAATCCGCATTGTGCATCGCCATATTGGCTTCATACATGCCATGCATTCCAAGCATGCCTAACGCATTTTTATGAGTCCCAGGGAAAGCACCAAGCCCCATTAACGTGCTGACTACGGGTAAATTGAGCGTTTCAGCCAGTTGTAAAATGTGCTGATCTGCGCCTGAAATAACAGCGCCACCGCCAATGTACAATACGGGTTTTTTGGCTTCTAACAACGCTTTTAGCGCCTTTTTAATTTGCCCTTTATGACCAGAAGTAGTTGGGTTGTATGAGCGCAGTTTGATCGACTCAGGATACGTGTAAGGGAGTTTGATCTGAGGATTCATCACATCTTTAGGCAGATCGATCACGACCGGCCCCGGGCGTCCTGTTGATGCAATATAAAAGGCTTTCTTAATGGTTTCAGGAATATCTTCAGCTTTTTTTACAAGAAAACTGTGTTTGACGATCGGACGAGAAACCCCAACGATGTCACATTCTTGAAACGCATCGTTACCAATGAGGTTATTTGGCACGTTGCCTGAAATAACAATCATTGGAATTGAATCCATGTAAGCAGTAGCAATCCCTGTGACGGTATTCGTCGCCCCTGGGCCAGAACAAACAAGTACCACACCCGTTTTTCCGGTTGCTCGAGCATAGCCATCTGCCATGTGCGTGGCTGCTTGCTCGTGGCGAACAAGGACATGTTTAATTTGGTCGGTTTTTGCGTGCAGCGCATCGTAAATATCAAGAACGGAACCACCTGGGTATCCAAATATTTGCTCTACACCTTCTTCGATCAGAGATTGAACCACCATCTCTGCGCCAGATAACATCTGTTGATTGGATTGCGTTGCCATTTTTTCTCCTTACCAGTACCCAACACATGGTCAGTCAATGAGCCTGGTTTTACATAGTTTAGGGCTTATTTGTAGCCTAATTCGAAAACTTTCCACTTTCGGCTATGTCTTGCTTTTGTCATAACAAAAAACAAGGTAACGCAACAACTGTAACTCTTTCTTATCATCGGGTCGAACGCCAAATAGCGCACACTTTGGCAAATATTTGGTTAAATGGAACTTTATTAGGTAACTATCGTAAAACTGGTATTAAAAACAGCTCAATCCATGAGTAATTAGCAAAAATAAAGCAAAAAATATCACCATGCAGCAATGTAGCGTTATGAGGAAGCGAGGTTTAACTTCCGTCGTAATATAAAAAATCCCCCACGCTTTATCTGAAAAGCAAGTGGAGGATTTTTAAACAATGAAAAAACTATCTTAAGATAATCTTACTCACCTTTAGTCTTTTCTTTGTACATTTCCTCGATTTCATCTTGGTAACGATCACTAATGACTTTTCTACGCAGTTTCTGAGTCGGCGTCAGCTCACCTTTGTCCATTGAAAAAGCCTTAGGTAATAATTTAAACTTTTTCACCTGCTCAAATTTGGCTAGCTCTTTTTGCAAATCATTGACTCGTTTTTCCAGCATCTCAACCACTTGGTTGTTCTTGATAAGATCTAATCTGTCATGGTATTTGATGTTGAGCTCTTTGGCGTAAACCTCCAAGCTGTCATAACAAGGTACAATTAAAGCCGATACAAATTTACGTGTGTCAGCAATCACCGCAATCTGTTCAATAAAGTGATCTTTACCAATCGCTCCCTCAATAACTTGTGGCGCAATGTATTTACCACCGGAGGTTTTCATCAGCTCTTTGATACGATCAGTAATGAAGACATTACCTTGCTCATCAATGTGTCCAGCATCTCCTGTTTTGAGAAAACCTTGTTCATCGAATGCTAACGCCGTTTCTTCTGCCATTTTATAGTAGCCGCGCATAACCATTGGTCCGCGAACAAGAATTTCATTGTTGTCACCGATTTTGACCTGAGCTCCTGGCATCGACATGCCTATTGAATCAGGATTAAAACACCGGTCATCCCAACAAGAAACCGTTGCTGTGGTTTCCGTCATGCCATAACCCAACTTCACGTTAATGCCAATGGCATGGAAAAATCGGCCGATGGTTTCATCTAATTTTGCGCCGCCGCAAGGCATGAAATTAATCCGCCCACCAAGCAATGCACGCAATTTAGACAACACGATTTTATCCGCTAACGCGTAACTCTTTTTCAGCATGAAGGATGGTTGGCGCTTTTCTTGGTGACAAAGAGCCATCTTAGCCCCCATATTGACCGCCCAAGTAAATAGCACTTTTCGATGCAACGGCGCTTTCGAGACTTTTTCGTGAATAGCGGAGAAAATTTTCTCGTAGAAGCGAGGAACGGCACACATTACCGTTGGCTTTAGCTCACTCAATGCATCACGTACTTGCATCGTATCCTGCAAATAACAGTTAGTTGCACCGCTGTAAAGAATGTAAAAAGTCCACGCCCGTTCAAACACGTGTGACAATGTTAAAAAACAGAGTGACACATCATCCTTAGAGATGTTTAACCGCTCATCATGCCCTTCAAGCTGAGCGCCAATATTACGGTAATCAAGCATCACGCCTTTAGGTTGACCTGTGGTGCCAGAGGTATAGATGAGCGTCAGCAGATCATCCATATTCGCCTGTTCAAGGCGAGACTCTAATTCCGCTTGCTGGCCATCTGTATTTTGTTCAATAAAAGTCTGCCAATGGATGCCATGTTGAAAACTTTTTAGATCAATGCCATCACTCATGGCGACAATTAATTCAAGCTGTTCGCACTCATCAAAAAAATCCAGTGCCGCATCGTATTGTGCCTGTTCACCGACCAAGAGCACTTTGACATCAGCATCTTGAATAATGTAACTGGCCTGCGCTGGCGTATTAGTTGGATAAATAGGTACTGTAACGGCTCTTAACTGCAAAGCAGCCAAGTCAGCTATTGTCCACTGCGGCATATTATTCGAAAAAATCCCGACTTTATCTTGGATTTTTATACCTTGCGTTAAAAGTGCAAGTGACATCGCATCGATACGTTGACCAAATTGCTTCCAGCTGATCCCATGCCACTCTTTCTCTATTTTGTGTTTTAGAGCAATGCACTCGCCACCTTTGACAATCTGTTCACGAATTCTTTTTACGATATGGAAATTTAAATTGGGCATCTTTTTTACCTGTAGCTTACACATGTAAGCTTTTTGAGCGCACAAGTGTACATTTAGAAGCAAAAAAGGCAACTGACGGATGTCAAAGTTATCAATTAATTCTACAGACAAAAAAGCCCTGAATGGATATAACCAATTCAAGGCTAAAAGAGGTGTGTCACTAAGTTTAGAGCACAGTAAAAATTAACGGGTAAACGTTAGTTTAATGCAACAACTTCGCCGCAAATCATCATTAACTGATCACGCAACCAAATATGGCCTTTGTCTTTTTCACTAGACTCATGCCAACTGAGATAACCACTGATTTGGCCATTTGCAAATGGGAAATCGAGGATTTGTAACTGATCTCGGTTAGCCGCATTCTCAACCATCCAACGAGGTGCAATCGTCACCAACTCAGATTGTCCGACCACATAAAGCACGTTGCTCAAACTGGTCCCTTCATAATAAGGAACACAGTCTAATTCGCGATATGCTTGCTCAGAAAAGCTACGTTGCCCATGGATGCGAGATAACTTCGCATGCTTTTCAGCTGTTAGGCTCTCAGCGTTAACAGAGCCATTGATGCGAGGATGAGACTTAGATGCCACCACCACTAATTCATCTTGGAAAATTTCCGTACTGGAGAACCCTTGTTCATCAAAACGCGCGTAATCAATCACAAAATCGATCTCTTGGTAACGCATACGCTCGGCTAACAAACGGTTAAATTCCGCATCAAGATGAAGTTGGACCAAAGGCGCTTGTTCATGAACTGATGACATAATTTTCGGCGCGAAACGCATATCACAAGGACTGCAAATCGCTAATTTAAATAAGCGGGTTGATGTTTCAGGAGAAAACACCGAACTTGGCAGTTCATTACGGATTAATTGCAGTGCTTGACGCATCGGACCGAACAGTTGACGTGCACGTTGAGTAGGTTGAATACCTCGCCCTTGTCGCATAAACAGTTCATCATTAAACATTACCTTCAAACGCGCTACAGCATTGCTGACTGCTGGCTGAGACATACCCAAGTTATGAGCAGCACGGGTAATATTTTGCTCTTGCATTACTGCATCAAAAACCGTCAGCAGGTTTAAATCTACACCACGTAATGTGCTTTCCATGCGGTAACTAGCAATAGCGCTCATTGCATCTTTTTTATCTAACATTTTTGGGACGCCTCTTGTTGTTATCGTCAATACCGTAAAAGTAATTTTTTAGAATAGATAACCTGCCATTTATTATATTTACCCAGACACAACTGGGTGGAGGCTACTATCTGCTAAGCATTTATCGATTGGCAACAAGATTGATAAAATATCAGTTTTTTTTATCCAAACAAAAAGATTGTCCTTATTTATCAGTACGATGTATTTTTATAAAAAACCATAAAACAGAAAAATTTATGCATTTTATTCAAAACATTGAATCAAGTGATGAATAACAAGTCTTCACCTTGATACATTCACCAAATAAATTAATTACGTCAAAATTCAAAGCATTTCGTCAATATTAGCTAAATGACACATAACTAGGGAAATCAACCTGTCGCCATAAAGACTGGCTCAGCTCTTTATGATTACCCCATTTGCCATTTTGTACCCATTCAACCAAGGCTTTCGCTACATTAGGATAGACAACGCGCTCGACCTGTTTTTCATCCAACCAACGGCGTAACTCCGACGGGTCCAAAAACTCCATAGATGCAGCAAGCCCGAGATTCTCAAGAGTGGCAACGTTACTTTGCTGCTCAAATTGACCCGATAGTGGCTTAAGTAGCAGCTTTTTACCCAATGAAAGTGCTTCTGATGGTAATTCAAAACCACCATTAGCAATCACGCCATCGCAGCAATGCAAGTGATATTGAAAATGGGTATGACATAAGGGACGCAGCTCAACATTTTCAACGGATTGCGCTTCCATTAAAGAAGGGTGATAACAAATAAATGCTTGATTTGAAAAACGAAAAAGCAACTCAAGAATATCATCAACATGCTCAAATGGAAGATAGACCAAAATGAAATGCTCGCTAGACGTATGCTGCTCTGAACGATAGATAATCGGAGGAAGGATCGGTTGATCAAAATGATACCAATGTAAACCGACGTGGTAATTGGCAGGCGCAAACTGTTGAATAATCTGTTTATCCAGCCAACTTGCCCCTTTCAAAGGCACATTATAACGAAATGCATTTTGATGACTTATCCCAATACACGGAATACCTTGCTGTTTAGCCGCCCATGCCGATACTGGTTCAAAGTCATTAATGACCAGATCATACGGAGACAAATCGAGGTTTTTTGTCTCACTCACGAAAGTCAGTAAATTATTATTCAGCGCCGTTTTAACGTAATTTACGTGTCCCTGTTCAGTTTCAAAAGTAAAACCGCGCCGAGTTTGGTAATCACCGAAACTTTCCATCGAAAAGTATTTCTCTTTTTCACGTCCAGAAAAGAGAAATTGCACATCAATTTTGGCTTCTTTCAACGCTTCACTCATCACTCGTGAACGAGCAATATGGCCATTTCCGGTGCCTTGGACACCATACAGAATTTTCAAAAGCCTCTCTCCACCAACCACAAAACAAATCTTGCGCTGCTTACACCAAGCAGCGCGCCAATCACGATATCCGTCAAGAAGTGAACCCCAAGTAGGATGCGAGATACGCCAATTAAGCCAGCCCAAACCAAGACAAAAGCATCGCTATGAGGATAGAAGTGGCCAATTAATGTCGCCATAACAAACCCTGCAGCCGTATGACCAGAGGGCAAACTGTAGCGATCCGAAGGGGTAATAAAGGCAATGAATGAAGGAGAAAACTCTTCAGGGCGACGACGCTGAAAGCTATTTTTCAATCCCCAATAAATAGGGAGTTCAATCGCGAAAGCGGCCAGTCCAGCCATTAAGAATAGGTGGCCATTAAGCGGGTCTAAATACCAAGCTAAAGCACCAATCAACGCATACAAATGCCCATCCCCAGTATGGGAAATAGCTTTGCTGATCTGCGCTACAGGCTGATTAAAACGATGCTGTAAACAAAATAGCGAAAACGCTACGTCAAACTTAACAATTTGTCCGATGGCACGCATGAGCGACTCCTGTCATTCCATAAACCTCTTACGCTCTAAACGTAGAAGTTTAAAATGACAAATACGTGACTGTTTGTTGGAGAATGAATGAATTTAACCGATGACAAACGTTCTTGCGTGAAAACATTCCGTGCTACAAAAAGTGATCCTCTCTACCAATTCTGCTCATTTTTACCGCTTTTGACTAAAACTGATCCGATATGAATAAAAAAACAACTTAATGGTTGACGAGTTAAGTCGAGTACGGTACTAATTTGTTAACTTAATCTTGTGGAATGTTACGAATGACTATCCGTTTTTCTATCCTGCTGGGCCTGCTCCTTATCGTGAACCATTCGCGCGGGTAGGTTGTGGAAGAAAAACACCACACAAGATGACAAGAGCCCGCACTGAGATGCGGGTTTTTTTATAACTATATTTAGGAAGTAAACGATTAACCATCGGTG
>NZ_CAWPDB010000174.1:0-15917 GCF_963886625.1 Vibrio sp. V23_P3S9T160 | reverse complement strand
AGCTAATGCCGTACTATTGCGGCTTATAAAGAAGTAGAAGTCCCTAGAGGAGTGCCCAAGTGAATTGGATGAACATGAAAACGTTGAGCTACGCCATCGCACTCAGCTTCCCGATCTCTGTATATAGCCAGACTCTTGAGCAAGCGGTGTCAATAACGCTTGCAACCAATCCAAATATTAAAAGTGCATATAACGAATATGTGAGTAAGCGCTATAATAGCGAAGCCTCTTCTGGTGCTTACCTTCCAAGGATCGATCTCGATGCTGGTATTGGCTACGAAGCGGTAGATTTAGCCTCTGGTACTGAAAATGAACTTACTCGTAAAGAAGCCACCATTACCTTAACCCAACTGATTTGGGATGGATCTTCGACTTTAAACGATATTGATCGTACTTCGGCTGATGCCGAATCCGTTCGTTTCCAACTCTTAGCTGACGCTCAAGATATCGCATTAGAGGTCACTAAGGTGTATCTCGATGCAACGAAAGCGTTTGAAATACTGACACTTTCTGAAAGCAACCTCTCAGTACATAAGAAAATATATCGTGATATACAAAAGCGTGTGGAATCAGGCATTGGTTCAACCGCTGATCTTTCTCAGGTTGAAGCTCGTCTAGCTAAAGCCCATGGAAATCTTTTAGCTGCACAGAATAATCTGTTTGATATACATACCCAGTTTAAACGGTTGGTAGGTCAACCTCCTCAAGATTTAATTTTCCCTAGAGCAGACCACTCTGCTTTGCCTTTTACCGTTGATTACGCTTTAGAAAAAGCCTACCAAGATCACCCGGTCATCAAAGTAGCGCAAGCCGATGTCGATTCCGCAAAGTTTCAATATAAACAAACTCAGGGAACAAATTACCCAACGTTATCTTTCGAAGCTGCACAAACATGGCGTGATGATGCCGGTGGGATAGAAGGTAGCAGCGATGAATTCTCGGCCATGATTAGGATGCGTTACAACCTATATAATGGTGGTTCAGATTCTGCGCGCACCGACAGTGCAGCCTACCAAATGAACAAAGCGAAAGATTTAAGAGATCGGACTTATCGTAGTGTTGAAGAGGGGTTGCGTTTATCTTGGAGCGCTCTTGATTTGACATTACAACAAAAAGAATTTTTAGCCGATCATGTTGATTCTGCTTCAGATACGGTTATTGCTTATGAAAAACAATATAAGCTCGGCAAGCGAACACTATTGGATGTGTTGAATACTGAAAATGAGCTTTTCGAAGCAAGAAAAGGTTATCTCGATGCCAAATACGATGAACAGTATGCAAAATACCGTGTTATGAATGCAACTGGGTCATTGTTGAGTTCGTTGAGAGTGGATACACCCAAAGAGTGGCATGATGCGGTGGAGTACTAACATGTTGAAATACTTATGGCCAATGATAGCGAGCTTACTCTTTATCACCTCGACGGCTTCATCTGCTAGAGATGGTTATCCATATATTGATATGCCACTCGCTGATCAAATAGACGATTTACGTGACGATGATTTTGACGGCGTGATTAATGCCAGAGATTTGTGCCCCGAAACACCATTGAAGTCAGAGATCGATAATGATGGTTGTGGCACTTTCATTAAAACCGAAGAGCAACTCCAGCTTAGAATTCTGTTTGCGAATGATTCAGCAATAGTCAACCCTGTGTTTCTAAGTCAAATACGGTCAATGGCCAATTTTCTCAAGCAATACCCTTCAGCTTCGATTGAATTACAAGGTTATGCCAGTAAGGTTGGGAATCCAGGTTATAACTTAGAGTTATCGAAAAACCGAGCTTATAACGTCGAGAAGGCGCTTGTTAGTTACGGCATTAGCCATACTCGTGTCCGTATTGTTGGTTTTGGTGATACTGAACTGACAGAAAATGGTGATGATGATATTAGCCATGCGATGAATAGAAAAGTTGTCGCCACTGTCGTCGGCCACAAAGGTTCGGTGAAAGAAGAGTGGACCATTTTCACCAAACGCGAGCGTTGAAATCGATATTTATCGAGGATTGGGGCGTTTTCGCCCCTTTTTTCTGTCTAAAATTGTAATGAGTTTACTAGCACAAAATGCTATCCTTGCGCGTCATCACCTTATGAGATAAAGATAATGAGCAAATTAACTGCTGACCTTCAAGCAAACTTAGAATTGTTTATTGAACAAACAAAAGAGACCCAACTAGTATGGGGCTTAAAAAATGAAGATGGTTGGCTGGCATGCGACTCGACAGAATTTGAAAGTAGTGAAGTTATGCCCTTTTGGTCAACCAAAGAAGATGCACAAACTCACAACGTTGAAGAGTGGTCTGACTTCGAAGTGTTAGAAATCCCTCTCGATATTTTCGTAGAAGATTGGTTGATTACCCTTGATGAAGATGGTGTATTAATTGGCACCAACTGGAATGCAAGCTTAGAAGGTAAAGAAGTAGAACCTGCAGATTTGGCCAAAATGTACCTTTAGTACCTTGAACTATTTAGTACCTTGAGCCAAATAATGGGTGTTCTATTTGCACGCTATTCCATTCGCAAACACTAGAACACCCGTTTAAATTTCACTTGATCTATACGTTGATTATTAGATACATCATAAAGTTACAGATTGCTTTTGGTGAAGCGCATTCATCACCAACGCTTTGTTTACTAAATAATCGTTTAAACCCGCTTTACGTAGCTCACATGATGGGCAATCGCCACAACCATCACCAATAATACCGTTATAACAAGTCAGTGTTTCGTGTCTTATGAGTTCGAGAGCATCATGTTGATCCGCCAATGCCCAAGTTTCTGCTTTGTTTAGCCACATTAAAGGAGTACGAATGTTGAATGGGCGATCCATCCCTTGCACCAAAGCACTGTTCATCGCTTTAACAAAGTCATTTCGGCAATCCGGATAACCAGAAAAATCGGTTTCACAAACACCGGTAATTACCTCATCTGCACCTATTTGATACGCGTAAATACCCGCAAGGGTCAAAAACAGAATGTTACGCCCCGGCACAAACGAGTTCGGTAACCCATTCTCTTGTAACTCGTGTGATACTGGAATATCGTCACGAGTGAGTGAACTGATCGCCAACTCATTGAGTAAGCTGACATCCATGACTTTATGTGCAGCTACACCTAACTTTTTCGCTAAGGTGCTGGCAACCTCAATCTCGAGTTTATGGCGTTGGCCATAATCAAAGGTGATGGCGTGCACTTCATCAAACTCTTTTAATGCCTGAACCAAACAGGTTGTTGAATCTTGGCCACCACTAAATACCACAACGGCTTTTTTCATTTTCCTCTCCTCAGGCAATACTTAAATATTTATGCGTTTGAATCGATAAACGCCAGTTCCTCGCAATGCATGTTTCAATGCACAATTGGGTTGCCCGCTCTTTCTGACTAATAGGCTGTAAAGCAATCACTGTTGAATCAGGAACTTGCGCTCGCAGCAATAACGTATCTAGCTGTTCAATATCTTTAGCCGCTGCGACGGGGTGCTTGATCTCATTTGCTCTTAACAGAGCTGAATCGAGTACAGGCAGTTTGCCCTTCATTGCAATTTTTGGTGACACTGTCACCCATGTATTTACCGAGGTTTGAACCGGGAATGTGCCGCTGGTTTCAATTTGAATGTGACATCCCATTGCCTCAAATGCTTGCGCAAGTGGACGCAGATCATAAATACACGGTTCACCACCCGTAATTACAATATGTTTAGCATGATAACCCTGTGTTTTATAGATCGACACCATCTCTTCTGCACTGACTGAGCACCAAGTTGGGCTATCTTGGGTTTTGGCTAGCACGTCATTGATTGGGCGTTCATCTTGCGGCGTTGCATCCCACGTCTGCTTTGTATCGCACCAAGCGCATCCCACTGGGCATTCTTGCAAACGAATAAAAACCGCAGGAACGCCGGTATGCACGCCTTCACCTTGAATGGTCTCAAACATTTCATTAATTTTGTACAACGTAAACTCAGCCTAACTCAATATCAAAAAATGCAGGTCGCTGACCTTAATAGATGCCTTGCCTTAGGTCAAACTAAACCCATCACGTGCGTAAAAATTTGACTAAATCAGTGGCGATCACATCTCAACTTGCATAAGCTGCTGGCTTTCTTCTTCACTTAATTTAGGTAAGTCATGTATAAACTCATCGCTTTAGATATGGACGGTACTCTTCTCAATAGCCAAAAACAGATCACAGCCAGAACAAAACAGGCTATAGCCAAAGCTCGTGAAAAAGGAGTTAGAGTTGTGCTGGCGTCTGGACGTCCCATTGATGGCATGCGCGATAAGTTGCAAGAACTGCATTTAAACTCAAATGAGGATTTTGTCCTTTACTATAATGGGTCAATGGTTCAAAACATTGGCAGTGGTGAAATTATTCATCACAAAATTATCGATGGCCGCTCTGCAAAATTAGTCGCTAACCTTGCTAACCAACTTAACGTGAATACGCACGCCTTTAGCCAAGTTCATGGTCTGATCACGCCTAAAATCAGTGAATATACCGAGCTTGAAGCAAGAATCAACGGACTGCCTATCACGGAAATGGATTTTGAACAGCTTGAAGATGATCATCCCATCATCAAAGCAATGATTGTGGCAGAGCCTAGCTTGCTACAAAAAACCATTGAGCAACTTCCTCGGGAACTCTATCAGCAGTTTACCATTGTACAAAGTGCACCATTCTTTCTTGAATTCCTAAACACACACAGTAATAAAGGCGTCGGTGTCAAAGCGATTGCCGAGCACTTGGGGATCGAGGCTAAACACATTATTTGTATGGGAGATGCTGAAAATGATCATCACATGCTGCAATACGCAGGACTTGGAATTGCAATGGCAAATGCGATGGAACAAACTAAGCAGCTAGCCGACTATATTACACTCAGTAATGACAACGATGGTGTAGCAGTTGCTATAGAAAAATTTGTACTCGGTGAGTCTCACGAATAGGCATTAAAGACGCCTCCGTCGAGGCGTCTTTAATCGGGATGTTGACTAAACAACCAAGTTAAGCACGGCATTTTCGCATGAACCATGCAAAGATGAGCATGAGTATTGGCAAGCGGAGCGTCTCAACCAATAAAGAGAAAATACTGCTGTATGAAACGAGCGTGGCACCAAATAACACCACTTGATTGAGTGCTAATAAGAAAACGATCAGCAGCCACATTCGTTGAAGAGTGATGTGTAGTGGTTCAGTGCTCTTTGTCATAACTAAAGCCGATGCCGTCAGCAAAATGGCTAACCAAGCGGTGAAACTAGGCAAGGGCCAGATCATAACCAGCAGTGCAACCGTGATCGTTAAACCCCACCATACCCCACGCGAACCCAGCAGTGTTCTGACGTCGGTATAAGATTGTTCATCTAAACGAACAATGTGCCACGCAACCAGAGCGCCCAACAATCCACCTATCACCATATCGCTGATGAAGGCTTCCCCAATATAGAATTTGGCCAACATTAATAGCCCCATCAACACGATAAAACCCACAAACATTCGGTTGAAATCGAGATGATCAAAAGCTCGCAATAGTGATATCCCTACACCAAACCAAACTGCAATCGGTAAACTTGGAAAACCGTACCCGTAACTTTGGCAAAGTTCCAACAATGGTATATAGGCATGGGGTCTTGGTAATGCAAATCCTTGCTGAGCGACTAATGACAACAATGAACTCACGGTAACCACAAAAAATATCTTATAAACAGACTCTTTACCCAGATAACAGGCAATCACTGGAAACAAAACTATCAGCAATAAAGGATCCGTCAATTTGGTGATCCATACTGCGATTTGATAAATCGACGAACTCAGCGTATACGGCCATTCCGCAACCGTATTCTGCAATTTCATCATCCAGCCTAATTCGATTTGGTGAAACCGAGGCGCAGCAGAAACCAGATTCTCTACATAAATCACGGGTTGGCTATCCGCTTCTTGATACATGGTTTTGATCCGATCCCATTGCTCAGGGTAACGATACTGACTTGCATCAATACGATACGGATCGATCAGCATTGCGCTAGCAACCTCGACACCATAATGAGGAGCAAACCAAATAGGCAACTCATGTCCATTACGGCTATTTTTTGACTCAAAAGCAATCACATCGGAATCACTGCGACAGCTGTAAACGACAGCCGTATCCGTATACCCCAACGTGCGCCCTACAGTTACAACAAGGCCCGTTTCTTCCCATGTTTCTCTTTGCGCGGCCAATTCTGGAGATTCACCGGGAGATATCGTCCCTCCTGGTAATGAAATCTGCTTGGTGATCACCTCGTTAACGAGCACGATCTTATGATCGGCTTTAACTAGGCATAGAGCACCACGAATATTATCTGGTAGCGTTACGGGTTGTTGAGCGACACCAACACTTGACCAGAACAACGACAGCAAACAGACACTCAACAATGAAAACTGTTTTAACACATTAAAAATCCATGATTATTATTATCGAATTACTTGCTATCGATTGACTTTCTTAACCAATGTATATGCGATGAAAAACCAGAACGTTGATAAAAAGATTGCGCTCCTTGGTTAAAATCCCACACTTCGACAAATACTTGGGTAATACCGTACTCTTTTAATGTCTGTTCCATTTTTTGAAACAGCTGCTGTGCGATATGCTGCTTACGATATTGTGGCTCAACGTAAAGCTCATCAATACTGCCCATTGGTACCGCTTTGCTCACGCTTGAAATTAACTCGCAAAAGTGACCCGATATAAATCCCACAATTTGACTGTCTATTTTGGCAACGTAAACCAAACATTCCGGATCATCTAAATAACGAGCAATACTTTTTTCTTGTTCAATCTCTTCTGCTGTTTTGAAATACTCAGGGCAAGCAAGGTGATGTTCATGATGAAGGTCATACATCAACTGATTCAGTTGCGGTAAATCACGATCACAAGCAGGAGTGATGATAACTAACGACATATTTCGCGCTCTGAATGAATAAAGCTTGGGCCGTGATTCTATAAGATAGTGATTAAAAAATATATCTTCATGCGTAGTGTTTTTGTTCAATTGAACGCTAATTTCGTCTTAGAAATAAGACCGATGAACTAAGAGAAACAAATAAAATGCGGATGGCAAATTGGTAATGAAAACGCCTCATTCATCTGAGGCGCCTCGATTAATCGTCAACTATATGTAGCCGCTAGTGATGGAGCGCTTTTTCTAACTCACTCAAGCTCATTGGGTCATCAATTGTTGAAGGGACAGCATACTCTTCGCCATCGGCAATTTGTCGAATGACTCGACGCAGAATTTTACCAGAGCGCGTTTTGGGTAAACGATCAACAATTAACGCATGCTTAAAGCACGCTACCGCACCAATTTCACTGCGCACTTTGTTAACAAGTTCTTGTTCCAACTCGCGCTCATCCACCTTAACGCCATCTTTAAGCACCACCAACCCTAACGGCAACTGCCCTTTCAGCTCGTCATACACTCCGACTACAGCACATTCGGCAACCGCAGGATGAGCACCGACGATTTCTTCCATCTCCCCCGTAGATAAACGATGGCCTGCAACGTTTATCACATCATCAATTCGCCCCATGATGAAGAGATAACCCTCTTCATCCAAATAGCCACCATCACCAGAAACATAGTAACCGTCAAATTGAGCAAGGTAACTGGACTCAAATCGTTCGTGATCACGCCATACCGTCGCTAAACAACTTGGTGGTAAGGGGCGCTTCAACGCCACAAACCCTTGTTGATTGGCGGGCATCACTTCACCTAGCTCATTGAGAATCTCGACCTGATAACCGGGAATCGGTTTCGTTGCTGACCCCGCTTTAATTGGCATTGACTCAAGCCCTATCGGATTTCCAGCAATCGCCCAACCGGTTTCGGTTTGCCACCAATGGTCAACTACTGGCTTTTGAGTGTGCTGTTCTACCCATTCAAGTGTCGGCGGGTCAAGACGTTCTCCGGCCATAAAAATAGTGGTTAAAGTGGATAAATCATAATGTTTGAGTAGATCGCCATTGGGATCTTCTTTTTTGATGGCGCGAAAGGCGGTAGGCGCAGAAAAAAGTACGTCCACCTTATACTCTTGGCACACTCGCCAAAATGCAGCCGGATCGGGTGTGCGTACCGGTTTACCTTCATACAAAATAGTGGTGCAACCGTGAATCAAGGGCGCATAAACAATGTAAGAGTGACCGACTACCCACCCCACGTCCGACGCAGCCCAAAAAACACCTTGTTGAGGCATATTGTAGATGGTTGACATGGAGTACTTCATCGCGACTGCATGACCACCGTTGTCGCGCACCACCCCTTTGGGTTTGCCTGTTGTACCTGATGTGTAAAGAATATAAAGCGGATCGGTCGCCAAAACCGGCACACAATCATGCGACGGTGCTTCTTTAACGGCTCGATTCCACTCTAGATCTCGCTCATTATTTAAGTCAGCCACATGCTCCGAGCGTTGTAACACCACCACTTTTTCCGGCTTCCATTTGCTGTCTAAAATGGCACGGTCAACTAAGGGTTTGTAGGGTAAAATCTTATTGATTTCGATACCGCAAGATGCCGTCATAATCACTTTCGGTTCAGCATCTTCAATACGTACCGCTAATTCATTGGGTGCAAAACCGCCAAAAACGACAGAGTGAATCGCGCCAAGCCGTGCACAAGCGAGCATCGCCATCCCTGCTTCCGGGATCATTGGCATATAAATGATCACCCGATCGCCTTTAGCAACACCTTGCATTGCCAGCATTCCCGCCACTTTCGCTACCTGATCTCGTAATTGTGTATAGCTGTATTGACGCTTTCTTCCGGTCACTGGGGAATCATAAATCAGCGCGGTTTGTTCACCTCGCCCCTCTTCACAATGATAATCTAGCGCCAACCAACAGGTATTGAGTACACCATCGGTAAACCAGCGTTCAATGCCATGCTCATCTTTTTGTAAGATAGTTTGGGGAAACTCAAACCACTCAATCTGCCGAGCTTGAGCCTGCCAAAATGATTCAGGTTCAGATTGAGCCCATTGATATTCCTTTAAATATGCCGACATAACATTTCCCTTAACATGATTTGAGGCTTAACGATGGACTCGCACCCAACCTTCCATTAACACCCGCGCGCTGCGGCTCATACTAGCTTTCTCTATTCCCCAATGACCCTCTCGTAAAACGGCTTTAGCGCCCACTTTCAGCGTACCGGATGGATGACCAAAAGTGACCGATTCTTTTGCTCCACCGCCCGCCAACATATTCACTAACGTCCCAGGGACACTGGCCGCTGAAGCGATGGCCACGGCGGCCGTTCCCATCATCGCATGATGCAGTTTTCCCATAGACAGCGCGCGCACCACAATATCGACATCGTTCGCCGATACCGCTTTACCACTGGATGACAAATAGGATTGCGCTTTTGCTACAAACGCTACTTTAGGCGTATGTTGGCGCAGTTGGGCTTGTTCAATATGCTCAATCAAACCCATTTTCACAGCGCCATAAGCGCGAATCGCTTCAAACATCGCCAAGGCATGATCATCATTGTTGATCGCCTCTTGCAGTTCAGTACCTTGATAACCGATGTCGTGAGCATCGATAAAAATCGTCGGAATGCCCGCATTAATGAGCGTTGCATTCAAGGTTCCCACGCCGGGGATTTGCAGTTGGTCGAGCACATTTCCGGTTGGGAACATCACACCGCTATCATCGGCAGGATCGAGAAAATCAACCGCAATTTCAGCAGCGGGAAAGGTCACCCCATCAAGTTCGAAATCACCACACTCTTGCACTTCACCCTGCTCAATTGGCACATGGATGAGAATGGTTTTACCAATGTTGGCTTGCCAAACGCGAACCGCCACTACACCGTTATTAGGGATCCGTTCTGGGTCGATAAAACCGCTGTGAATCGCAAATGGCCCTACCGCCGCAGAAAGGTTACCGCAGTTGCCGCTCCAGTCTACAAACGCTTTGTCTATCGAAACTTGGCCGAACAAATAATCCACATCGTGATCGGCTTGCTCACTTTTGGAGAGAATCACGGCTTTGCTGGTGCTAGAACTTGCGCCGCCCATGCCATCAATTTGTTTGCCATAAGGATCGGGGCTACCAATGACACGCAACAGCAGTTGATCTCGCGCCTCTCCCGCTTGCTGAGCCTCTTTGGGTAAATCTTCAAGCCGAAAAAACACGCCCTTACTGGTGCCGCCGCGCATATACATCGCCGGAATTTTTAATGAGTTACTCACCTGATACTCCTTTATCCTTAGCGTCATTGAGCCAGAAAATCTTGCGCAAAACGCTGCAATACGCCACCAGCCTGATACACACTGACTTCATCAGCCGTGTCTAAACGACAAGTCACCGTAACCTTCTGCTGTTCGCCCTTATTTGCGCCTTGCGTACGCGTGATCACCAAGGTTAAGTTGATGCCCGGCTTAATATCTCCCACCACATCATAAAGCTCAGTACCATCGAGTTTCAGTGTGTGGCGGTCCGTTCCCGTTTTAAATTGCAGTGGCAGAACACCCATCCCGACTAAATTCGTGCGATGGATCCGTTCAAACCCCTCGGCAACAATGGCTTCAACTCCCGCCAAACGTACACCTTTCGCCGCCCAATCACGTGACGAACCTTGCCCATAATCGGCCCCAGCAATAATGATCAATGGCTGCTTACGATCCATATAAGTCTCTATCACTTCCCACATGCGGGTAACCAAGCCTTCAGGTTCAATGCGCGCCAACGAGCCTTGCTTTACTTTGCCCTCCTCTTGCACCATCTCATTGAACAGTTTGGGGTTAGCAAAAGTGGCGCGTTGCGCGGTCAGATGGTCACCACGATGCGTGGCATAGGAGTTGAAATCTTGCTCCGGAACGCCCATTTTGAGCAAATATTCCCCAGCGGCACTGGTCGCTAAAATAGCGTTCGATGGCGATAAATGATCCGTAGTGATGTTGTCACCTAAAATAGCCAAAGGTCGCATGGCCGACAGCCGACGTTCACCCGCTAACGCACCTTCCCAATAAGGCGGACGACGGATATAAGTGCTCATGGGGCGCCAATCATAAAGTGGCTTTTGTTTGGCCATGTGCTCATCTAATTTAAACATCTGAATGTAGATTTGTTTGAACTGTTCGGGCTTAACATGGCGCGCCACCACATCATCGATCTCTTCATCAGTTGGCCATAAATCATTGAGGTAAATCGGCTTGCCTTGCGCATCTATTCCCAATGCGTCTTTTTCAATATCAAAACGAATCGTACCCGCAAGTGCATACGCCACCACCAATGGCGGAGAGGCAAGAAAAGCCTGTTTCGCATAGGGATGAATGCGGCCATCAAAGTTTCGGTTACCTGATAGCACAGCCGTAGTATAGAGATCGCGTTCAATGATTTGCTGCTCAATCATTGGATCAAGCGCGCCACTCATGCCATTACAGGTGGTGCATGCATAAGCGACGATGCCAAAACCGAGCTGTTCTAGCTCAGGCAGCAGGCCAGCTTCCTCTAAATAAAGTTTGGCTACTTTTGAGCCCGGTGCAAAAGAGGTTTTGATCCAAGGTTTGCGAACCAAACCCAATTGATTGGCCTTTTTCGCCAGCAATGCGGCGGCCACGACATTGCGCGGATTACTGGTATTGGTGCACGAAGTAATGGCGGCGATGATCACTGCGCCATCAGGTAATTCGCCTTCTTTGGTTTGCCACGCCCCCGCAATACCGCGCTCGGTCAGTTCGCTTGTCGGCAAACGGCGATGAGGATTCGAAGGCCCGGCTAAATTGCGCTGTACACTTGAGAGATCAAATTCCAGCACCCGTTCGTATTGCGCTTCAATCAAATCATCGGCCCATAAGCCGGTTTGCTTAGCGTATTGTTCAACCAAGGCTACTTGCTGTGCGTCTCGACCCGTGAGTTTGAGGTAGTTGATGGTTTGCTCATCAATATAGAACATACCTGCGGTTGCACCATATTCAGGTGTCATATTGGAAAGCGTTGCACGATCGCCAATCGTCAATGCGCGAGCGCCTTCTCCGAAAAACTCCAGATAACAAGACACCACGCGCTGATTTCGCAAGAACTCCGTAATGGCAAGCACAATGTCGGTCGCGGTGATCCCCGCTTGGCGTTGACCGGTTAGTTTAACGCCGACAATATCGGGCAGACGCATCATCGAAGGCCGACCTAACATCACTGTTTCGGCTTCTAACCCACCGACGCCAATCGCCAGCACGCCTAATGAATCGACATGAGGAGTATGGCTGTCAGTACCGACACAAGTATCTGGAAATGCTAAGCCGTTTTTCACTTGGATGACGGGCGACATTTTTTCTAAGTTAATCTGGTGCATGATGCCATTACCCGCCGGAATAACGCTGACATTTTCAAAGGCTGTTTTGCACCATTCGATGAAGTGAAAGCGATCTTCATTGCGGCGATCTTCAATCGCACGGTTTTTTTCAAACGCGTCCGCTTCAAAGCCGGCATGTTCAACCGCGAGTGAGTGATCGACAATCAGTTGCGTTTCCACCACAGGGTTTACTTTGGATGGATCACCACCTTGCTGAGCGATCGCGTCTCTTAACCCCGCCAAGTCCACTAAAGCGGTTTGCCCTAAAATGTCGTGGCACACCACACGCGCCGGATACCACGGGAAGTCGAGATCGCGCTTACGCTCAATCAGCTGTTTCAGCGAATCAACCAATGTGTGCGGCTCACAGCGGCGGACTAAGTTTTCCGCCAGTATTCGTGAGGTGTAAGGTAGCCGATCATACGCTCCGGCTTGGATATCATTGACCGCTTGTCGTGCATCAAAATACTCCAGCGCGGTCGCTGGTAATACTTTTTTGTATTGGCTGTTGATCGTTTGATGACTCATCAATTCCACCCATAAAACTGTCTATTCGAAACATTGTCTATTCAAAACATCGTCTAGCGAGCTAAGTTTTACCTACCATCAAACCATACACCAAAGGAGCATGGCTTGATTTCATCCCATTAACGCTGCTCTATTGGTATCCACTCTTGATGTTCAGGACCGTCATAATCGGCACTTGGGCGAATAATTCGGTTATTAGCGCGCTGCTCAAACACATGAGCGGCCCAGCCAGTTAATCGACTCATCACAAAAATAGGGGTAAATAATGGCGTAGGGATACCCATAAAATGGTAGGCCGAAGCGTGGAAAAAATCCGCATTACAAAATAGGCCTTTCTCACGTTTCATCACCGCTTCAACACGTTCTGATACCGCGTACAAATGCGTATCACCCACCGCTTCAGATAACGCTTTTGACCAACGTTTGATCAATGCGTTACGCGGGTCACTTTCACGATAAATGGCATGACCAAAGCCCATAATTTTGTCTTTATTAGCCAACATTTGCAGAATATTGGCCTCAGCTTCGTCCGGTGTTTGCCAGCGTTCAATCATCGCCATCGCCGCTTCATTGGCTCCACCATGCAACGGGCCGCGCAGTGTGCCAATCGCCCCGGTTACGCAAGAGTGAATATCTGACAGCGTAGAAGCACAGACGCGCGCGGAAAACGTTGATGCATTAAACTCATGCTCTGCGTACAGAATCAATGAGCAATGCATCACCTGCTTATGCAGCTCGCTCGGTGCTTTTCCTGTCAGCATTTTTAAGAAGTAGCCACCAATGCATGCTTCGCTTTGATCTTCAGTGTCAATCCGGATGCCTTGATGGCTGAAACGATACCAATAACAGATAATAGCGGGGAAAAGTGCCAACATCCGTTCGGTCGCACTCAACTGCTCAGCAAAACTGTGCTCGGTTTCAAGGTTGCCTAAAACTGAACAGCCGGTGCGCATTACGTCCATTGGATGTGTACTGGCTGGCAGCAGCTCTAGCGCGGCTTTTAACGGCTGCGGTAAACCTCGTAATCCCATTAAGCGGGTTTTGTACTGGTCAAGTTCACTTTGATTAGGTAAATGGCCAATCAATAACAGATGAGCGACCTCTTCAAACTGTGCATGGTTGGCAAGATCGGTGATGTCATAACCTCGATAAGTTAGACCCGTCCCCGTTTTTCCGACAGTACATAAAGCGGTGACTCCCGCGCTTTGACCGCGCAGACCTGCGCCGCCCAGTGGTGCGTTTGACATGTTGAACTCCTTTTCCTTTGTTTTTATTATTCCTTTGATGAAAAAAGCTCGTCGAGCTTATCTTCGTAATCGTGGTAATTGAGATAGTCATACAGCTCGCTACGGGTTTGCATGCTATCGAGCAAAGCTTGTTGGTTGCCCTGCTCTAATAAATGACGATAGACATTCTCAGCCGCTTTATTCATCGCACGAAACGCACTCAATGGGTAAAGCACCATATCCACTTTCACTTGAGCAAGTTCTGCACATGGGTAGAGCGGCGTCTGCCCAAACTCAGTAATATTGGCTAAAATCGGCACTGACTTACCACAAGCTGCGCTTAGCGCGGTGGAGAAACGATCGTACTGCTCAAGAGTGGTCATCGCTTCGGGGAAAATCATATCGGCTCCGGCCTGCACGCAAGCAATGGCACGTTCAATGGCGCTATCAATGCCTTCCACCGCTAACGCATCGGTGCGCGCCATGATCACAAACTCTGGGTTCACTCGTGCATCTACCGCGGCTTTTACGCGATCAACCATCTCTTGCTGGCTGACGATCGCTTTATTAGGGCGGTGCCCGCAGCGTTTCTGCGCAACTTGATCTTCCATATGCACGGCAGCAGCGCCCGCTTTCTCCATCGCTTTGATAGTGCGAGCAATACTAAATGCGCCGCCAAAACCGGTATCAATATCCACCAACAAAGGCAAATCACACGCATTGGTGATGCGCTCAACATCCACCAGCACATCATTTAATGTGGTGATACCTAAATCAGGCAAACCATACGAAGCGTTAGCGATGCCACCACCCGACAGATAAATGGCTTGGTGGCCTAAACGTTTGGCCATCATTGCGCAATAGGGATTGATCGTGCCGACAATCTGCAACGGATCATTTTGTTGAACAGCGAGTCTAAATTTCGCCCCCTGACTTAAGCTCATGAGATTCTCCTAATCAGTCGCTTGGTTATCGCCCTTATTCAAGGCCGCTCTATGCGTGGTTCTTGGTTTGCTTCATTGCATGCATGATTATTTTCTACCCGCCGCCCTGTGGCTTACTCTTTTACTATCTGCTGTTCAATCAAGATTCGACTGCCCGAAATATGGCGTCGCATCAACATCTCAGCCAGTTCTTCATCGCGGTTTTTGATCGCTTGTAGAATGTATTTGTGCTCATCCAACGCCTCCTTCGGGCGTGAATGTGAGCGTGGCGATTGATAACGATACATGCGCAGTAAGTGATAGAGCTCATCACACAATAAAGTCACTAATTTATGATTACGGCTGGCTTTGATGATGCGGTAATGAAAGTCAAAATCACCGTGTTGATGGAAATAGGAAGCCCCTTCGACTTGCTCAATATGATTCGAATGTGTCGACAATAATGCCTCTAGCCCTTGTAATTCAGAGGACGAAATGTTGCGCGCCGCTAACCTTGCCGCCATACCCTCTAACGCTTCGCGTACTGCATAAAGCTCCACCAACTTACCGGGTGACAACTCAATGACTCGCGCACCCACATGTGAAACACGTTCGATCAACCCCAAGCCTTCCACACGCATTATCGCTTCACGCAGTGGCCCACGGCTGACTTGAAAACGTTTGGCGAGTTCGGGTTCTGAAATCTTGCTGCCCGGTGCTATACGCCCTTCAACAACCGCCTCAATCAGATACTCCGTAAGGTTTTCCGATTTGGTGTTCTCTTTTTCTCGTTCAACAGCGTGTGATTTTGTATCAGTACTGTTTAGTGTTAGTGCACTATTCATCTTGTTATCGCTCACAGGTTGGATTCATGCTGAGACGCAAAGCACTCACACACTTATACGT
>NZ_CAWPDB010000173.1:0-16123 GCF_963886625.1 Vibrio sp. V23_P3S9T160 | reverse complement strand
CAACAGTGTTTGAATAATATTAATGCTATTTTAGAAAGTATTGGTCACACGATGGATGATATCGTTAAAACAACGATATTTCTTAAAAATATATCGGATGCAGAAGCCATCAATGAAATCTGTGGACAATTTTTCCCAAGTTATTTACCTGCGCGAACTCTGGTTAGTGTTGCTGATTTGCCTATGAATGCATTAGTACAAATTGATGTTGTTGTGTCACATGGCGATGGTACACCGCCACAGCTTCCTGAAGATACCCGCTTACTTGTTATTGAAGCAAATAATACCGTGAATGCACCTGAAGTCGACTATTCTCACTCTGTTGCTTTTTCTCATTATAATCATATTTCAGCTCAGTTACCTTTATCTCCAGAAAATAATGAAGTTGTTGCTGGTGGAATAAAAGAACAAGTTAAGCAGTGTCTGGATAATATAAAATCTATCGTAGAAAGCATTGGTCATGTTATGGATGATGTGGTTAAAGTCAATATTCAAATGAAAAATATGGATGACATTAATATTGTCAATGAAGTTTACACAACCTTCTTTAGCCATGAGCTACCTGCGAGAACCGTGATTGGTGTTTCAGAGCTCCCTATGGATGCGTTAATACAAATTGACGCGGTTGTTTCTAATTGTGAAGGTACGCCACCTAAACATTAACGAATATTTATTATTGACCAAAGAAGGGGATATCAACGATATCCCCTTCTTACTTGTTAGCTACCTGCAATTGCAATACCACGCCGTTTGGCTATGGCAATCGAAATCAATTAGTCGACGTACTAAAAACTAATTAATTGCTACTTTTCAGGGTCGCCAAAACGTGATGTAACGATGGGACTACTTGGTGACCAAGGGCTAAAACTTCTTCACTGGGTTCAACGAGATCGGGAATTTGGTAGGTGATCATATTCGCACTCACTGCGGATCGCACGCCGTTATTAGAATCTTCAAAGGCTAGGCATTGGGTCGGTTCAGCGCCAAGACGCTGAGCGGCGAGTAGATAAATCTCAGGATCGGGTTTGCCATGTGTCACTTCACAACCGGTTGTGAACGAGTCAAAGTATTGCTCAAGGCCTGAAAGACGCAGCTTAATTTGTGCCACGTCTTTTTGGGTTGATGTTGCGACGGCAGTAGGAATACGATTGGCTTTTAACCATTGTAATAGCTCGATAACCCCTTCTTTCACCGGGATCGCCTGGTGTTTCACCACGGCATCGTAACGTTTACGCCACTCCGTATGTAATACCAGATAGTCCAATTCTGGCCCGTAGCCTGCGCGCAGTGCTTGTTCAATGCCTGCCGCATTGCGACCAATAGCCGAGAGATAAACCTCTTTTAAAAACGGGACGCCAACCGCGTCGCAAGCTTGTTCAAATATCGTGAGGCAGACACGTTCCGTGTCGAGTAACAGTCCATCCATATCAAAAATGGCAGCTTGAAATTTCATAAGTACAACTTTGGGCGAGTGAAATGGAGTGGGCTATTTTCACATAAGTAGAGCTATGGAGGCGATCTTTTTTCTGCACTTTTTCTTTTTCTCATACTTCAATAAAATCAGCCAATTATAAGCGCTAGTTTATTAGCAATGGGTTATGCTTAGATAAAGCGTGTCGTGACAAGGTGAGGGGATAAACGATTTGAATAGTGCATTTGTACAACAGTGGATGCCGGGTTTACACCAACTTAAAGGCTACGAAACTCGCTGGTTAATGGATGACGTACGTGCGGCGCTTTCTGTGGTGGCGGTTGCACTGCCTGTCGCGATTGCGTATGCGCAGCTCACCGGAGTAAGCGCGATTGTCGGCTTATATTCCTGCGTATTGCCGATGTTGGTTTACGCGATTTTTGGCACTTCTAGGCAGTTGATCTTAGGGCCTGACGCGGCAACTTGCGCAGTAATCGCGGCGGTGGTTACCCCACTTGCGATGGGCGACCCTCTCAAACATTGGCAACTGGTCATGACAATGACGGCGATGACGGGTGTATGGTGCTTACTGGCGAGTCGCTTCAAACTTGGTATCTTAGCCGATTTTCTCTCTCGCCCCATTTTACTTGGGTTGTTAAACGGTGTCGCTCTGACCATTATCGTGGGTCAATTTGCCAAGGTGTTTGGCCTAAAATATGAGCAGCAGTATCTACTAGAGCGTATCGTGGAAGCGCCATCATTGCTGATTGATCTACATTGGCAAACCCTGTTTATTAGCGGGTTGACAGTGATGATTTATTTTCTGTGTAAACGTCTCAAACCCAATTGGCCAGCGGCGATGTTGGCCATCATCGTTGCTGCATTTTGGGTGTGGTTTTTTGGCGCTGAACATTTTGGGGTTAAAGTCGTTGGTCTAATCCAAGGTGGTTTACCGATATTCCAAACCCCTCTATTTGATCTAGGGGTAAGCCGTGAATTGGTGATGCCCGCTTTGAACTTAGCTATGGTGAGCTTTGTCAGTATGATGCTCACCGCGCGCAGTTTTGCAGCAAAAAATGGTTATGATATTGATGCTGACAAAGAGTTTCGCGCTCTTGGTTTGGCCAATATTGCCTCTGCATTCTCACAAGGTTTCGCCATCAGTGGTGCAGATTCTCGCACAGCAGTGAATGATGCTAATGGTGGAAAATCGCAATTAGTCTCGATTATTGCAGCGATTGTGATTGGATTTGTCGCTATTGTGGCGTATCAACCACTGCAATATATTCCGATTGCTGCATTGGGGGTGGTACTGATTATCGCGTCTATCTCGTTATTGGATCTCAAAGGCATTTGGGGCTTACACAAGCGTGATAAAGACGCCTTTTATTTGGCAAGCTTAACCTTCATCGCCGTATTGGTCATTGGCGTTATCCCTGGCATCACCCTTGCGGTATTACTGGGTCTGTTTCAGTTTTTACGCACTGTGATGCGGCCAAGTGATCAAACATTAGGCTTGGATGATAAAGGAACAATTCGCACGATTGATACGTCAGCGAAGGCGAATCCAATACCGGGTTTGGTGATTTATCGTTTCAACTCTCCACTGACTTATTTCAATGCGCCTTATTTTAAACGTCGTATTTTGTTTCACACGGAGGCTGCAGGCATGAGCGTGGGGTGCGTAATTATTGATGCGGTGTCGAGTTTTACTCATTTAGATTTAAGCGTCATGGCGATGTTATCGGACGTGCAAAGCATCCTTAAAAAACGTGGCATTCGTTTAGTGCTGGCGGGGCGTAAACGCAGCCTGAAAAAATGGTGCGAAATTGCCGGGATTTCAACTGGAGATGGCGGCGTAGTCATCCGTGCTGACATGTATTTAGCCATTAAGCTGAGTGGATGTTACCAACATGCCGTAGAAGAGGGACAAGTCCCTCCTGTACAAAAAGAGCCGAAAAAAGATATTGAAGGTGAAATTGCGGCCACTATTTAAAATGAGGTTGGCTCTCGTTAATAATATTGGCTCTCGTTAATAAAAGATAAAGAGCTCTTGAGTATCGAAAAGATGTAAGAAATCCCATTCAATCATGATGCTTTCCTTTTTATGTGATGAGAGCGAGTGCTCGGCCTTTTGTTAAACGGTTGGTGCCTGTTTGGATAAGCATAGGTGAGCGTTATGCATTAGGCAAAATGGTACGAGTTATTAATCTAATATAGGTAGCCTATGGGTATGGTGGTTTTCGACGCTAGGCGTAGCGTGTCGGCAGGTAAACAGTTCGCTGTACTTGAGCGGCCAGTTTCCGATGAAACTGTAGCATTGCACCTTCACTGCATGGTTGCCAAGTTAAGGCCTTGCCGACCACACCGTGATGTTGGAAGGCGTTGAGCCGAATGCTGACGTTCGCAGGCAACTGGTTAATCAGATGCGCCACTTCGGTAATTTCAGTCTCTAAATCACTTTTGTCCGGTATATGCAGCAGTCGCACTTCGTGCAGTTTATTCCGTTTAGCGAGGTGGAAAATAGTGCGTATCACTCTATGGTTACTGCGTCCGGTTAGCCACCGATGCGTTTCCTCTTGCCAAGCTTTTAAATCGATCATCGCTCCATCCAAATAGGGCGAGATTTTGTCCCATCCCGATTCTGATAGTGAGCCATTACTATCAATAAAACAGCTGAGATGTTTCAATTCTTCATCGTGTTTGATGGCTTTGAAAAGAGCGATGATAAACGGAAGCTGTAGTGTCGCTTCCCCCCCTGAAATGGTAATACCGGCTAAGAAATAATGATTTCGGCGGATAAGTTCCACGAGTTGTTCAACGCTGTAGTGATGAATTTTGGGGTTTGATTGGTGCACGCAGTGCTCAATACAGCGATCGCAGTGAGTGCATTTATCTGCTAGCCATTCGACTTGCTGGTCAGCATTGAGGCGCAGTGCTTGCGATGGGCAGGTTGGCACACAATCACCGCAATGGTGACAGTGACGAATCGTATGTGGGTTATGGCAAGACAAGCAATTGAAGTTGCAACCTTGCATAAAAATGACCAGTCGGTTGCCCGGGCCATCAACGCAGGAGAAAGTCAGCACTCGGCTGACTTTTGCTCGGAGCGGCTGTTTTCCACTCACCATTAGTTTAGCTGACAGAGTTTGGTTGATAAGCCGGTTGCATTTCATGGCTAACCACGCGTGCTTTTCGCTTGAGCACGGCCGTGTTTTTGGCCGCTTCTGCCCCAAGAAGCGTGGTGTTGGTGCGTGATCCGCGCTGCTCAAATTGCGCTATTTCAGACAGTTTCACCATGTAACCCGTAATGCGAACTAAATCGTTCGAAGCCACGTTTGCCGTAAATTCGCGATAGCCCGAGTGGAGGGCTCCTTTACATAGGTTGAACATCGCCTCTGGGTTGGCTTTTATGGTTTCATCCAGAGTTAAAATATCACTGATACCAGAGGTGTAATATTGATGATGCCCAGCCGTTGCTCGTACATATTCAATCGGATTGGGCTCAGTGCCGTAAGGGATACGCACGCCCGGAGTGACATCAAGATCAAGGCTGATACCACCTTGTGCGTGTAGTAAAGCACGACCGTTGAAGCCATATTTGACCGGTGAGTTCTGTACAATGTTGGCCAGCTTGGCGGAAATGGCGACACCTAATTGGTTGGCGATATCATCATGGCCATAACGGGCGTTACTCTGCTCTTTTTCCAGTAGTAGATTAACGGCTTCGGCCATGCCATAAATGCCAAACATCGGTGCAAAACGGGACTCTTCAATCAAACCTTCTTGAGTCAGAAAACCTTCAAAAAAATGAGATTGTTGGTGCAGATGAGCAGCTCGAACATCCATCAGCTCAATCATATATTGGCTGTAAGTGGGTAGAATCTGATCTAAAAATGTTTGGCGGTCACTGGCTTTTTTCGCGGCCTCTTTTAAATTCATTCTGACTAAAGTATTGCAGCCTCCCGCTAAAGGAAGTGAGTTGTAGCAACTGACAATACCAAAACCTTGCTCGCCATAGGCGGTGGTATGAATCGGATAGTTGGCGATGTGCGGTTTACTGCATTGACAGATATTATCGGTCGCTTGGCGCAGTAAATCGTCAGGAGTGATGGAAGGGTCATACATGAAGGTAAGGTTGGGAGCGATCTGTTTCAGTTCAGCATCGACACGTAAAATAGTACGACAAATAATATTGTCGCTCGGGCCGATGTTGGCGTGCATGAAAGCATCGGGCAGAGTACGATCAAGCATGATCCAAAACAGCTTCAATTTTTGATAAATCGACGCTTCGCTCAGTTCGCCCACATAGGGCAATAACACGCTATCCAATTGCCCCAAATAGACAGGAATAGAGGTCACTGAAGGCACGTGATGGTACAAAATGGTCAGCATATTGAGTGCTTCATCAAAATTACTGGCAGGCGAAAGCTCTAAATACTCACTGCCTTGTGCTAAAAATTTTGCGTAGTCAGGCAACACGTAACGTGGTTTAAAAGGGGCATGGCCTTCAAACATATCGCAGATAATGCCTTGTTCCATTGCTCGAGCCAACTCAGGAGAGAGTTTCAGATAGGGCAAGCTTGCTTCGGCCTCTAGCGCAAGGAAGTGTGACTTTTGTTTGGGCGAGAGGTGTGCGTCAGTGACGATGGCGTGGAAGCGTTGCTGTGTATCGAGTGAATGGCTCATGAATTAAACCCTTATATTATTGTGGTTTAATCCTAATGTGCTTGGTTACTTTTCACTATTGATAATACATCAAGTAGTCATTTCCATAATGGAAATAAAAACGCCACTTCGTTATCGTCGAAGTGGCGTCATCAGGAACCTAAGGTTAGGCGTATTGCGCTTCGATTTGGTTCGATTTTAGATAAGCAGGGTGAGTGGCGAGCTGCTCTAAGTAACGTTCAATATTCGGGAAGTGAGTAATCGCTCCGTTGGTCAGCAATATTTCAGCAATGAATGACATCATGAAATCAGCGCCAGTGAGTTGGTCGGCCACTAAGTAGCGTTTACCCGCTAAACACTGGTCAAAATAACTCATCACTTTGGCCGTTTCGCTTTCTGCATAGCCACCAAGGAAATTGGTTTGGCAGCCATCTTTGGCAACAAACATTTTTAATAGCAGCGGCAATATGGCAGAGCTTTCCGCAAAGTGGAGCCATTGCTGGTACTGCACATATTCCACGCTGCCACGCTGAGGCGCAAAGTGTTGGCCGTATTTTTCTATCAAGTAATCGGTAATGGCGCCAGATTCAGTAATCACCAAACCATTGTCTTCAATCACAGGTGACTTACCTAACGGATGCACGCTTTTTAGCTCCGGCGGTGCCAGAAAGGTCACGCTATCACGTTGATATGGAACCACTTGATACTCAACCCCGAGCTCTTCAAGTAACCAGATAATGCGCTTAGAGCGTGATTTATTTAGATGGTGAAGTTTGATCATTATGCGGTCCTTATTAAAGTGGTTGGTTGATTTGGATAACCAGTTTGCCAAAGTTTTTGCCTTCCAATAGACCAATAAAGGCTTGTGGTGCGTTTTCTAAACCGTCAATCAGTTGCTCGCGGTATTTCACTTTCCCTTCGCTTAGCCATTGAGTCATATCAGTAGCAAATTCGTTATAGCGATGGCCGTAGTCATCAAAAATAATGAAACCTTGCATGCGGATTCGTTTGGTAAGCAAGGTGCCCATCAGCATAGAGAGGCGATCAGGTCCTTCAGGCAGCGACGTTGCATTGTATTGAGAAATCAAACCACACAGCGGAACTCGCGCTGCTGTGTTAAGCAGAGGTAAAACCGCATCAAATACTTTGCCACCGACATTTTCGTAGTAAACGTCAATCCCTTGAGCACATGTTTTAGCCAATTGCTCTGCAAAATCGTCAGCTTTGTGATCAATACATTCATCAAAACCTAATACTTCTTTAGCGTAACGACATTTTTCCTCACCGCCAGCAATGCCCACCACATGGCAGCCTTTGATTTTAGCAATTTGACCAACCGTTGCCCCTACTGGGCCAGTGGCTGCAGCGACTACCACAGTTTCACCTTGCTTCGGTTGGCCGATGTCTAGCAAACCCATATAAGCGGTAAAACCGGGCATTCCCATGATGCCTAGTGCGTATGAGGGTGAGGTTGGATTTTTACCGAGTTTGAGTAAACCTTCGCCGTTAGAAATAGCGTAATCCTGCCATCCGGTATAAGCGAGTACCCACTCACCTTGCTCAAATTTTGGGTGGTTTGATACTTCCACTTGACACACGGTCCCGCCTACCATGACATCATCAATTGCGACAGGATCGGCGTACGATTTAGCGTCACTCATGCGGCCGCGCATGTAGGGGTCAAGTGAAAGATAAACACTACGCAGCAGCACTTCACCAGCGGCAGGTGTTGGTTTAGGCGCATGTTCTAAGCGAAAGTTAGCAGGCGTTGGTGCACCGACAGGGCGTGAAGCGAGTACAATGCGGCGGTTAGTTTGTTCAGTCATTGGAGAGTCCTTTATTATTTTAAATTAGACCAGTCGTCTAGTTTGGATTTCAAAAAAAACCGCTATCGAAATAGCGGGGTGAATCTTAACTAGGGCACTGACCTTGCAAAATGTGTTCGGTGCTCGTAAGCGCTTGTGCAAGCCCTTGGTTATCTTGACGCAGTTTACTGAGTAAACTTGCGCCAAGCCAAAGGTTATAAAGCAATTCTGCGGTTTGCTGGCTGTGTTGTACGTGAATGGAGCCGTCGTCGATCCCTTGTTGGATACATTTTCCGACCGCATCAATAATGCTATCTGCACCTTTAAGTAAAGCAATACGCATCGCATCAGACAAGTCTGAAACTTCAGCGCTTAATTTCACCACCAAGCAGCGCTGTGCGTTACATAAGCCATTGCTCTGCTCATACCAACATTGCCAATAATGCATCAAGTGTTGATAGGCGTTGCCTTCTTCTTGGTTAAAAAGGGCATTAATCCGTACTAAATAGTGCTGAAAATAGTCCGTAATCAGTGCCTCGCCAAATTGCTCTTTTGACTTAAAGTAGTGATAGAAAGAGCCTTTGGGCACATCAGCGGTTTTTAATAATTCAGACAAGCCTACGCTGGTGAAGCCTTTGGTTACGACAAGTTGGTAACCGACCTCAAGGATGTGTTGGCGAGTATCATGGGTTTTTGTATTCATGGGCGGCACTATAATTTAAATTAGACCAGTCGTCTAGTTTTGTTTGCCCATATTGTATTTGTGCTACTGGCTATGGTTGCTGAATGACAGAAATGGACACTTCCTCCTTGAAGTGTCGCACTATTATTTATCTTTTAATGAGTGAGGGATGAGACTATTTTTCTGTCTTTAGCGTATCCGATGGCCAAATGAGGTTTTGCCCATTGCTGAGTTCAGCTTGAATACTCAAGGCTGGAACTATTTCCTTATCCTTTTTTTTATATGGCTGCGTAGAGAAATTGGCGGTAATTTTACTGCCATCACCAAAGGTTGTTTGTTGTACTATCCCTTGTTCATCAAGCCATTTAAAATCGACTAAAGGTTGGTTCCACACTACTTCATGGATTGGTGCAAACCCTTGTTGATAGCGGCGTAATGCGTTGACTCGAGCGCTGTTAGGCGTCGCTTCATCACGGCTAAGGTGAATCATCGCTGGGGTGTTATACAGCATGGCGATTAAATCTCGCTCTGCTTGTACGTTTGATAACTTCAAACTATCGCTGTGCCAGTGGTGGCTGTTGATCACCTCATCATGGAACACGGTTTGATAGAGAGGAATACGGTATTGCGGTGCAAATAACAGTGTTTTATACGGCTCTTTGACTTGCGCGGGTTTGAAGAAAAAATCGGGCTTATTGTCTGGAAACCATGCCCCAAGAAAATAAGGCGATTGGCGGTTAGTTTTCATATCCGGATCTGTCCAGCCAAATCCTACCGTTTCTAAACCATGAGCAAAGGCGAGCCCTTGTGTCGTCAGGCTGTTACCATCTTCAGAGCCGAGAACCACATTCTGTTCATTTGCTATCCAGCGCATGCGTTGATTAAATGCCTCCAGCATTGCGCTTTCTTTCATTCCTTGGCCCTCTTGGTATGAGTAATCTTCACGTGCCATTCCGGTCCCATCCACATCAAGAAACAGGCTGTTAAAGCGGCCATATTTTAAAATCGCCTCAATGCGTTGCTGCACAAAGCCTAATTGGCAGGCAGGGTTAAGGTAAAAGCCGTTGCCACGAAATCCTTTCTGTTGCTTACCGTCGGCGTTTTCTATCGCACATTGCTCACGCATCGAGTCCGGTAGCTGCGCGGTAAGCCAACCATCGTTGATGCCTTTTGCAATGGCGGTATTGTAGGAGTCGTACACCCCAACTAAGTAGCCAGCCTGTTTTGCTTGATCAACCACTTGTGGCTGGTAAAAGGCGGGCATCCAATTATCCAAACCTAGCCAGAGGTGCTGCAAACCAGCTGAGCTGAGTGTGTCAATCATGGATGTCGATAGCCCCTGTCCCCAAGTGCTGGCATCACGTAGAAACGGTAGTTTCTGCTCTGCGAGCCATGCTTTTCGTGCCTGAGCGGCTTGATACTGGCTGGCGATCCCAGCCTCGTTATTTGAGGGCGACTCTTTGATCCAAGAGTTCAGCCCATTATTCACCTCTTCAATCAGCAAACGTTTATGATAGCGGCTTAAGAAATCTTTGCCCTTGATGAGCGGTTTGAGTTCTTTGAGTGCTTCGTTTGATGCTGTCCACTGCGGCTGCTCAAAATACCAAGCTTTCAATGCCCAGAAGTCGCTAACATCTTGCTCAGAGAGTAAGTCTCTACCAAACAGATAGACATGGCTTGCGCCGATAAGCTGTTTTATGGCTGGGTTTTGCTGCGCTTTTTGTTCGAGCGTTTGTGATAGCCCATTCTCTTTTCGCCACTGACGGTAGCGTTTGGCACCATCTAGTGGTGAGTTGCCAAGGGAGATTTCCACCTCAAAAGGCTCATCTTTGTTGAGCACAGTGAAAGCGTGCGTGGCTTGCATGTCCAGCTTGTTTTGCTTGGCGCTAAAATTGAGTTTGTTGTTGGTGGCGGTATTGAGTTGGTAGCTCACATACTGCTCATTGCCAGCTTCCACACTCCAAAATGGCATTTTGAGATCTTGCGTGGTATTGCTGGCAGAGCGTTCCGCTATGAGGTAGTTCACCCACTGTGGGTTATCAGTTGGAATGCGCATTCCTTCACTAAAAGGAAGAATGAGCGTTTTGCTTTGCTGCTCAGGCAGTTCAAACCACTGTACGGTTAACGGTTTAGCACGAGAGATCTTACTCTCAGCGCTCGCGGTAATCGACAGCTTCAATGTTTGTTGTAAATTGGCCTCAACCTTTAACTGGCTAGGAACAAGCAGCCAAGAGGCGTGATGTTGATTATCTTGTTGCAGTTGGCTGACTTGCTGTGGCTGGCCGTTAACGGTTAGCTGGCCTTGGTTAATGGTTAGCTGGGCATTTTTCTGCCAATCAATAGCAAAATTTTGTGGCTCTATTTGCACGGTTTGGTTTTGATTATGCAGTGTAATTGACGCCGGTTGTGATTGGCTAGCCAACGCCAAAAGTGGCGTACAAGTGATCAATAAAGAACAAAGTGGTTTATACATGGTTTGTCATTTCCAGTGTGTCTCGGTGTGTTGATTACATAAGAAATCGACAAATCAATTGTCACCCTGATGTCTTCATTGAGCCTGATTTGGCAGAGTCAAACGTTGTACATATTCCACTTTGATTGCTCCTTGATATTCGACAGTTTTGATCAGAGTACTGAGCCATTTAGCCGAGCTGGGGGATGAGCTTGGTTTATCCAATAATTGCTGAGTATTACTTATTGCCACCATATCTTGCTGCTTGATTAACTGAAATTGGTCGTCAAACCATTGCCAAGCAAGGCTTGTTGGGGGGCAGTTTGTCAATGCTGTGGGGGACTCAAGCGTTAGTGGGTAGCCACCGTTGGGAGAGGCGGATTGCAACCATGTGGAGCCAAAAGGCATGGTAAGAACTAACCAATAGTGTTGTTTGTCGAGTGTCAGTCGATAAACGCCATCTTGCGGAGCAAAGAGCAGTTCTGGGCTTTCTAATTCTATGTAAGGGGCGGATGACGTTACTTGGCTCTGTGAGATGAGCAAGCCATTGTCAGGGCCAAGAAGTTCAACCTGGCTAGGCAGCTCTGCTCCCTCCATTGATAATTTGAACTGGTAACCTTGCTGCATCACGTTGGTTTTTTTTTGTATCGAGACTTTGATCAGCGCCGCATTTGGTACCACATCGCTTAAGAGCTGTTGGCCACATTGGGTTTGTTCAATAATGGTATTTTTGACGCTTGCCCAGTATGGCGTGGCAATGGTTTGGTTATTGAGTGCGAGGACCAACTCTTGCCAGGCAAGCTGTGGCTGATGGTTCGCTAAAGCGCGATAGGTTGATTGCAGTGGTGTGGTCATAAACCAATCATCACTCACGGCGTGGCTTGGACTAACGACGAACAGTGCAAACAGCCAAAGGTTACGCATTGGACACCTCGACTAAACGATACCCAACGCCACGAACGGTTTCGATATTGAGTGAGGGTAACTGCTGCCTCAGCTGTAAAACATGATTATCTACGGTTCGAGTTGAGGGAAAGGCTTGGTAGCCCCACACTTTATTGAGTAGTTCATCACGGTGAAAAACACGTCCTTGGTTTTGAACTAGCAGCAGTAATAGCTGAAACTGTTTCGGTTTTAGCGTCATCAACTGCTCACCTAAGGTAACGCTGCGCTTTGAGAGATCAATGGCAATGTCAGCGTAGGAAAGCAAGCTTTCTCCTAATGGTCGCAGTTGCGCTTGAATTCGCGCCAGTAATTCTTGTTGCGAAAATGGCTTGGTGACGTAGTCTTTCGCCCCCGCCATTAGACCTGCTATTTTTTGCTCAACCTCGATTTTGGCCGTCAGGATGATCACTGGCACGGCTTTGGCCATTAGCCATTGAGGCAGATGATCCAAGCTGTCTCCTTGAGCCAGTTGCCTATCTAAAATCACCAAATCGGCGCGAAACCATGCTTTTTTGACTTGTGAGAGCTGCTGTACCCACAAACAATCAAAACCTTGCTGTAGCAAGTAATCATGCAAACCTTGCCCGAGTAGAGGATCATCTTCGACCAATAACAGTGTGTTCATAATGGTAATTCCAATTGGCAGCGAGTGGGGTGGGCTTTACACGTCAGTTTGCCGCCCATTTTAAACATCAAATGGCTCACAAGACGGAGCCCAATTCCCATATTGGAAGCCGTGCGAGAACGAGAAAATAGCCGTTTGAGACGAGAGGGAAACTCGCCTTCATCGCTAACGCAAAGCCGCAGTCGAGTGTCAGTCACGCTGGCCGTTATTGAGATTGTCCCTTGACCATGCTGCTTGGCATTACGGATCAAGTTATCCAAACAGATCCCAAGCCAGTAATACGGCAGTGTGAGCTCGATATCTTGTGTCAGTTCATAGCTAAGTTCGTGTTTCGCTACGCAGTGATCTAACCAATCTGAGAGATAAGCGGTTTGACATTGAAACGGCTCATTTGGGTCGCTACTCAAAAATCCTTTACTGGTCTGAGCAAGCTGAGCTAAACGTTGGTGATCGGCCAGTAAGCGGCCGAATGTATCTTGGGTCAGCTCTGGCAGAGTATCAAATTGCTGGCGAAACTGCTCAACGGTCAAGCCAAGACTGGTGATAGGGGTGCGTAGTTCATGCGTCAGCAACTGTAAAATAAAGCGTTTTTCTTTGGCTTGTTGGCGGCGTAACCAGAGCGTCCTACTCAGCGTTGCTGCGAGCAACAGCAGTAATATGACCGATAACCACAGAGAGATATTGGGTTTTTCTTGGCTAGAGACACACAGATTACTATAGCGTAATTGGCAACTTTGAGTAGCCGCTGTGATGGCCGACAATACCAATTGCTGATCGAGCGCGACTTTTCTCCATTGCAATGCGCTCAGTACGCGAATACCGAAATCGCCACTGATCCATAGCCGTTGTTGACGGTCAATATAAGCGCGATAACCGCTGACCAAGGCATCTCGCCCTGCCGTTTCTAAATCGGTAAAAAAGGTGTACAGCGGATGCTGAGGGTCAGAGAGAGTCGTGTAGGGCTGTAGCTCGGCGCTTTGCTCGGCTGTTATGTTATGAGTAGAAAAAGCTAAGTATCGCTCTGCGTAGCTCCCGCCTGCAGGATGCAGAAACGGAGCAGTCTTAAACCAACGGATGGGCAATTCATCGCCTTGGCATAAAGTGAGTTCAAACGACGCTGCTTTTTGCAATTCAGGGCGTGATGCCAAGGTTTTTGATAAACCGGGCGACAGTGCGCACTGTGAGGCTATCGCTTTGAGCTCGGTTATGGTTTGCCATGAATAACGGGAAAAATCAGGATAGGCGCTGGCGCTGAGCAGAAGATCGACAGGGTATGAGTTAATACTTTGCAATGGCAAGGCTCGCGCAGCCGATAGCGATTCGGCTTGGCGTAGAAAATGCTGCCAACGATCTTGCAGCGTTTGCTCTTGCCCGTGTGCTAGGTTTGATTGTCCTAGCACTGCGGTGAGTGTGATCAAAAGGTACAGCAGCCGTGTTCTCAACGTTAAGCACTTAGAAAAAGGTTCGCATTCACGAAATTATAGCTGTGCTAAGTCAGGATTTGTCACCTCAATGTCACTAAAGCGGAATGTCGATCAAAACTCGGCATCCACCGTGAATGTCATCCTTTGCTTGGTATAAGGGTGATCAAAGCTCAGCGACTCAGCATGTAGATGTAAACGCGCTCCTTTCGTGCCATAAAGATCGTCGCCAACGATGGGCAGGTTGAGTCCTTCCACATGAGCGCAATGCACGCGCAATTGGTGGGTTCGTCCTGTTTTGGGGTAGAGGTAGACTTTACTGAATCCATCTCGGCATTCAATTAATTGCCAGTGAGTGTCTGCGGGTTTGCCATGCTCAAAACAGACCAATTGACGCGGCCTGTCATCTAAATCGCCCCGCAGCGGTAAGCGAATGTCACCATGCGATTGCTGTAATTCACCAGCGAGTAAAGCAAGGTAGCGTTTTTCAACGCCGCGAGTAATAAATTGCTTCTGCAGGCTTTTATTGGCTCGGCGGGTGAGAGCAAACACCAATAAACCTGAAGTAGACATATCGAGGCGGTGGATCACAAAAAGCCCTTCATCTGAGCTAAACATTTGTTGCAGACGAGTATAAACCGAGTCCTGAATGTTGACTCCGGGAACGGATAGAAACTCGGCAGGTTTGTTGACGACAACAATGGCTTCATCCTGATAGATGATGTCGATCTCTTTGCCTTGCGCTGGGTTATGCAATAGCGGGTTATCATCGAGCTTCAGTCCATCAAGCATGTGAGCCAAAATCGGTTGGCACTTGTTTTGACAAGCAGGATAGAATTTCTTGTGTTGACGAATTTCAGATTTTGGTGACGCTCCCCACCAGAATTCGGCGAGTGAAATCGGTGTCATCTGATGTTGAAACGCGTAGTGCAGCAATTTTGGTGCGGCGCATTCTCCAGATCCTGCTGGTGGAACAGGGTTAGCCGTAAGACGGAAAATCTCCCCCAGAGATTTTTCAGTGCCGTATTGATTGAGAAATCGATAGTGAGAAAAAAGTCGTTGCTGCAACGTATTAGAGAGATTTTTACGCTGCTCTTTTAATGCATCAATCTGTTCTTGAAATGCGTCTATTTGCGCTTGTAGTTCGTTGAGGTTGACGTCCCACTTTCGTTTTAATTGCTTGAGGGACGCTTTTTCAGCCACACTTTGTTTGGCGAGACAATCTAAGGTTTCGCGCAATTGTTGGGCATCATTTGATTGCTCGGCAAGGATGCGTTGCTGTTTACGCTGTTCACGACCTTGAATCATCAGCTGGCGATGCGCTTCTAATTCATCTTGTGCCTGCTGATGGGCCGTGGCCCATTGCCGCTGAAGTAGCGCACGCTGCGGATCGCACTCCAATTGTTCAACTTGCTGATTAATTTGATTGATCGGCACGCTGCCTTCTAAGAAAAAACCATCGTTAGTGAGCATGTCAAATATAGGCGGTACAAAATGCGGTAGCAGGTTTTGCTCAGCTAACTTCCCTGAGAATGCAGACAGGTACCCTAGCTCTCCACTTTGTTTACGCACCACTAAAACGCCAAACATTTTCCCGATAGCTTCCGGATGCTGATTTAGCCCGCCGTGATTATCGAGCCCAAAATTATGTTGCCAACTCTGCTGGTTCAGCAGGTGTTGTTGCAGCTGACTTGCCGCTAATTCGCTTAGCGGATGCGGCTCGTAACAAAATGGGAAAGTAAAACGCTCAGGCAGAGAGTAGCCTTCAATAGGTTTTTTAAAGGCAGTAAAACAGGGCGCTGGTGCTGGCATTTTCTCTGGCTCGCAGTGGATGGTGGTGGAGAACGCAGAATTGTACTGATTTGACCTAGAAATGCCAGTTTCTGGTTGAACGTCGATGATGACACGATTAATTAATGTAACTAGCTTATTAATATCATTAATATAGCCTAGTGAATCCCCAAAAAATAAGTTAACAGTGTCGATTTAACCTGATGCTATACGTTTATTTAAAACATATAGAATGATTGGAGGATTAATTAATTTTATTTCCGAGCAAAACAATGTCAGATTTATGTTAGTTTTTTGTCATTAATTATATTTGTAGTTATTGG
>NZ_CAWPDB010000172.1:0-16430 GCF_963886625.1 Vibrio sp. V23_P3S9T160 | reverse complement strand
CCATAAGCTATAGGTTGTGAAGTCAGTGAAAATTAAAATAATCATTTTTGTTAAAATTTAAATTGAGAATGAACGCATAATTACCCACTTAAAACAACAAAAATAGAATAGTTAGTCATTTACTGTCTGGATGACAGAGAAGCAAAGGGAGAATTGCAATGGCTCTATATGATCCAAGTTTAGAGAAAGACAACTGTGGATTTGGTTTGATCGCCCACATGGAAGGCCAAACCAGCCATAAATTAGTCAGAACCGCGATTTCAGCATTAGATCGCATGACCCACCGTGGCGGCATCGCAGCCGATGGTAAAACCGGTGATGGCTGTGGTCTATTACTACAAAAACCAGATAGTTACCTACGACTCATCGCTGAAGAAAAAGGCTGGAAGCTCGCCAAACAGTATGCGATTGGTATGATTTTCCTCAGCCAAGATCCGGTCAAAGCGCAATCAGCGCGCGATATTATCAACAAAGAACTGGCGCAAGAAACACTCACAGTGACAGGTTGGCGAACCGTACCAACGAACCAAGCTGTGCTTGGCCCTATTGCTGCCGAATCCGTGCCTGATATTCAACAAGTCTTTATTAGTGCTCCAGCGGGTTGGCGTGAACGAGACATTGAACGACGCCTTTACATTGCTCGCCGTCGCATTGAAAAACAGATCACCGAAGATCGTGATTTCTATATTTGCTCACTATCGACTCAAGTCATTGTTTACAAAGGCTTGTGCATGCCTGCAGACCTACCACGCTTTTATCTTGACCTAGCTGATCTACGGATGGAATCAGCCATTTGCTTGTTCCACCAGCGCTTTTCAACCAATACTCAGCCACGTTGGCCACTGGCACAGCCGTTCCGCTACTTAGCGCACAATGGCGAAATCAATACTATCGAAGGGAACCGTCAATGGGCGCGAGCACGGGCTTACAAATTTGCCTCTCCCCTACTACCGGATCTGCAAACCGCCGCGCCATTTGTCAATGAAACAGGTTCCGATTCATCAAGCTTAGACAACATGCTCGATCTGTTTTTAGCGGGGGGAATGGATATTTTCCGTGCCATGCGTATGTTAGTGCCGCCGGCGTGGCAAAATCACCCTGATATGGACCCAGACCTTCGTGCCTTTTACGACTTTAACTCAAAACACATGGAGCCATGGGATGGCCCAGCTGGCATTGTGTTATCGGATGGCCGTTATGCTGCTTGTAACCTTGATCGCAATGGCCTTCGCCCTGCGCGTTATGTGATCACCAAAGATAAACTCATCACCCTCGCCTCTGAAGTCGGAATTTGGGATTACGCGCCCGATGAAGTGGCTGAAAAAGGCCGCGTTGGGCCCGGTGAACTGCTGGTGATCGACACCCGCCATGGGAAATTGTGGCAATCTAGTGAAATTGATAACGATCTCAAAAGCCGCCACCCTTATGGCGAGTGGATGAAAAATAACGTCCACCGATTAACGCCATTTTCTGAACTCAGTGACGACTTGGTGGGCGAGCGCAGCTTTGACAATGACGAGCTAAAAACCTATCAAAAACAGTTTGCAATGAGCAACGAAGAGATTGATCAAGTACTGCGCGTACTGGGAGATGTAGGCCAAGAAGCGGTGGGATCAATGGGTGATGATACGCCGATGGCGGTGCTCTCTTCGAAAGAGCGCTTGGTTACCGATTATTTCCGCCAAAAATTTGCCCAAGTTACGAACCCGCCTATCGATCCACTACGTGAAAAGCACGTGATGTCACTGGCCACCAGCATCGGCCAAGAGATGAACGTGTTCTGTGAAACCGATGGTCACGCTTATCGTGTTACCTTTGATTCACCTATCTTGCTCTATTCCGACATGCAACAGCTATTGGAGCTCAGCAACAAACACTATCGCAATACCATTTTAGACATCAATTACGATCCACAGCATAAGGATCTCAAGCAAGCTTTGCTCGAACTTTGCCAACAAGCAGAGGAGGCTGTACGCCAAGGATCGGTATTGATCGTATTGTCTGACCGCGCTTTGCATAAGGATAAACTGCCGATCCCAGCGGCAATGGCCGTGGGCGCAGTACACACTCGCTTAGTCGAAGCCAACTTACGCTGCGATGCAAACATCATTATCGAAACCGCCACCGCACGTGATCCTCATCAATTTGCGGTCTTAATCGGCTTTGGCGCAACCGCCGTCTACCCTTACTTGGCCTACGAAACGCTCGGCAAAATGATTGATGATGGCACGTTGGAAAAAAGCTATCGCGAGGTGATGCAAAACTACCGTTACGGTATCGACAAAGGTTTATTGAAAATCATGTCGAAAATGGGCATTTCAACCGTTGCCTCTTATCGCTGCTCGCAGCTGTTTGAAGCGGTTGGCCTACATAGCGACGTAGTTCAGTTGTGTTTTAAAGGCGTCACCACGCGTATTCAAGGTGCCAACTTCGAAGACTTCCAACAAGATCTATTTAATTTAGCGCGTAAAGCGTGGACCAAACGTAAAACGCTCGAACAAGGTGGCTTATTAAAATACGTGCATGGTGGTGAATACCATGCCTATAACCCAGATGTGGTTGGCACCTTACAAGCCGCAGTTAAATCAGGTGAAAGCGCCGATTACCAAAGCTTTGCCCAGCAGGTCAACGCACGCCCCGTCGCGATGCTACGCGATTTACTGCGCTTAAAAAAATCAGCGACACCGCTACCACTGGAAAAAATTGAACCCAGTACGGAGCTATTTAAACGTTTTGATTCTGCGGCGATGTCGATTGGCGCCTTAAGCCCAGAAGCCCATGAAGCGTTAGCGACCGCAATGAACCGCTTAGGTGGCTACTCCAACTCTGGTGAAGGTGGAGAAGATCCACGCCGTTTTGGCACTGAACGTAACTCCCGTATTAAGCAGGTCGCATCAGGGCGTTTTGGCGTGACTCCGCATTACCTCACCAATGCTGACGTGCTACAAATTAAAGTGGCGCAAGGAGCGAAGCCGGGTGAAGGTGGCCAACTTCCCGGCCATAAAGTGACCGCGGAAATTGCCAAGTTGCGCTACTCAGTGCAAGGCGTGACCTTAATTTCACCACCACCACACCATGATATTTATTCAATTGAAGATTTAGCCCAGCTGATTTTCGATCTCAAACAAGTTAACCCAAAAGCGCTGATATCGGTCAAATTGGTTTCAGAGCCGGGCGTTGGCACCATTGCCACTGGCGTTGCCAAAGCCTACGCCGACCTTATCACTATTTCCGGTTATGACGGCGGTACAGCGGCTAGCCCACTCACCTCGGTAAAATACGCGGGTAGCCCTTGGGAACTCGGCCTTGCTGAAACCCAACAAGCGTTAGTCGCAAACGGCCTACGCCACAAAATTCGACTTCAAGTTGACGGTGGTCTAAAAACAGGACTGGACGTGATTAAAGGCGCGATTTTAGGTGCTGAAAGCTTCGGTTTTGGCACTGCCCCTATGGTCGCGATGGGCTGTAAATTTTTACGGATTTGCCATCTTAATAACTGTGCGACGGGCGTAGCAACGCAAGATGAAACGCTGCGTAAAGAGTATTTCAAAGGCTTACCTGAGATGGTGATGAACTATTTCATCGGTCTTGCCGACGAAGTCCGTGGTTACTTGGCGCAGTTGGGCGTTGAAAAGCTCACCGATCTGATTGGCCGCACCGATTTACTAGAAGTACTGGAAGGGATGACCGCCAAGCAAAGCAAATTGAACTTATCCGGTTTATTGGAAGCGCCAGTATCGGCTCAGGGTCATCCGCTTTACTGGACTCAACCCAATACACCGTTTGATAAAGGACAACTTAACCAACAATTTGTCGATGACGCTTTAGCGGCAGTTGAAGCACAACAATCGATCAGCTTGTATTACAACGTACAAAATACTGATCGCTCGCTCGGTGCTCGCCTATCTGGTGAAATCGCCAAACGTTATGGTAACCAAGGCGTGGCCGCCTCGCCGATTAAAATTTATCTCGATGGCACAGCAGGTCAGTCATTTGGTGTATGGAACGCAGGTGGTGTTGAGCTTTACCTTACTGGCGATGCCAATGACTATGTTGGTAAAGGGATGGCAGGCGGAAAGCTGGTCATCAAACCCCACCTTGGCACCGCTTTTAACTGCAACGACGCTACGATCATCGGCAACACCTGTTTATATGGCGCAACTGGCGGCAAGCTGTTTGCGGCTGGCAAAGCGGGAGAGCGTTTTGGTGTGCGTAACTCTGGCACTATCACAGTTATCGAAGGCGCTGGTGATAACGCTTGCGAATACATGACCGGCGGAATCGTCGCCATTTTGGGCGCAACAGGCGTTAACTTTGGCGCGGGTATGACGGGCGGCTTTGCTTACGTGATGGATGAAAACGGTGATTTCCAAGGTCGAGTCAATAGTGAATCAGTAGAGGCTATTTCATTGCAAGATCTCTACATTCACCAAGAACATTTACGTGGTTTAATTGCCGAGCATTTGGAAGAGACGGGGTCGGTGCATGCTGAACAGATCTTAGCGAACTTTGATGAATGGATTCCAAAGTTCTATCTCATCAAACCCCAAGCGGCGGATCTGCAAACCCTACTCGGCCATCAAAGCCGCAGTGCCGCCGAACTTCGCGTTCAAGCGCAATAATTGGAAGGAGCCAGATTAATGAGCCAGAACGTATACCAATTTATTGATGTGAATCGAGTTGATCCGGCAAAAAAGCCGCTCACTATTCGCAAAATCGAGTTCGTCGAAATCTACGAACCCTTTACCAAACAGCAAGCGACCGCTCAAGCGGATCGCTGCTTAGATTGCGGCAACCCTTACTGCGAATGGAAATGCCCAGTGCACAACTACATTCCGCAATGGCTAAAACTGGCCAACGAAGGGCGCATTATTGAAGCCGCTGAACTATCGCACCAAACCAACAGCTTGCCCGAAGTGTGTGGGCGAGTCTGCCCACAAGATCGCCTCTGTGAAGGTTCTTGTACCCTAAACAATGACTTTGGTGCGGTCACCATAGGTAACATCGAAAAATACATTAACGACAAAGCGTTTGAGATGGGCTGGAAACCAGACATGTCGCACGTGGAGTGGACGGATAAGAAAGTGGCGATCATTGGTGCAGGCCCAGCCGGCCTAGCCGCAGCCGATATTTTAGTGCGCAACGGGGTGAAGCCCGTGGTGTTTGATCGCTATCCTGAAATTGGTGGTTTGCTAACCTTTGGTATTCCCTCTTTCAAACTTGAAAAAGGCGTAATGGAAAACCGCCGCCGCATTTTCAGTGAGATGGGAGTCGAATTTCAGCTCAACATCGAAGTAGGTAAAGACATCACACTGCAAACGCTGCTTAATGAATATGATGCAGTTTTTCTCGGTGTCGGGACTTACCAAAACATACGCGCAGGGCTAGAAAATGAAGAGGCAAACGGTGTTTACGATGCTCTACCCTTCTTAGTGTCAAATACTTATAAAGTGATGGGTTTGGAATCACCCCAACCATTTATTGATATGGCGGGCAAAAAAGTCGTGGTACTTGGAGGCGGAGACACTGCGATGGATTGCGTGCGTACTTCCATTCGCCAGCATGCCGCCAAAGTGATTTGTGCCTACCGACGCGATGAAGAGAACATGCCGGGTTCGCGCCGAGAAGTGAAAAATGCCAAAGAAGAAGGCGTAGAATTTATGTTCAACCTGCAACCGCTCGCCATTGAGGTCAATGAACAAGGCCAAGTGAGTGGCGTTAAAGTGGTGCAAACCGCCTTGGGGGAGCCTGACGCGGCTGGGCGTCGCAAGCCCGAGCCCGTTGCGGGCAGCGAACATGTGTTGGCAGCCGATGCCGTCATTATGGCGTTTGGTTTTCAGCCACATGCCATGCCATGGCTTGAGCCATTCGGCGTTGAACTTGATCAATGGGGACGCATTAAGGCCGCGTCGCAGCAATCGTTCCAGTACCAAACCAGTAATGAAAAAATTTTTGCGGGTGGGGATGCCGTACGCGGCTCCGATCTGGTCGTCACGGCCATTGACGAAGGGCGCAAAGCCGCAGAAGGAATACTTGACTACTTAGGTCTTTAAGCCTTAACTGCTTAATATCCTTGAAGGATTCATGGTAACGTGAATCCTTTTTTCTTAGGCCATTTTTCTTAAGCCATTTTCCTTAAGCCATCGACTGCAGCTCGCTTGCATTTTGGTGATTGGTAATGAGGATTGATTTGATAAGGACTATCATGCGCGTAGTACTAAGTTTACTGATGTTTGCCACGTTAACCGCTTGCAGCCAAGGAGTAACAACCATGACCGATCGCACTGCGACCCCTTGCGGAAATAAACCGAATTGCGTTTCGACTCAAGATGAGCGTAACGCGTTCTCGCTCTCTCCCTTTATCCTCAAAACGGGCGTCTCTTTAGATAAAATTGAAGCGGTTGCGCTTTCTATTCCCCGCTCTAAAACGGCGGTGAAAGAGGGCAATTATCTCCGCATTGAATGCACCAGTCGTATTTGGCGATTTGTGGATGATCTTGAACTTAAGATAGAGAATAGGCGTTTAATGGTACGATCTGAATCGCGCATGGGTTATTCCGATATGGGCGTCAATCGTAAGCGAGCAGAAACACTGCGAGAAAACCTCACCAAAGCAGGCTTGATTGAATAGTTGCTCGATATCGCACTGGCGGAAAGTTTCGTGCTAAACTTCGGCCAATCTTGCTATACCCAAACAACTTGGAGTTGCAGGTAGGCGGCAAGTGAGTGAGTCCCCATGAGCATAGGCAAACTATGTGATTGGGGTGAACGAACGTAGCCAACACCACTGCGACTTCAAGTAGGAAGGGTATATTCACCAGATATTTACTACTAACCGAATATTTACTACTAACCGAATAAGAGAAACCTCATGAAAATCGGCATTATTGGCGCGATGGAGCAAGAAGTCGCGATATTAAAAAACGCAATCGACAATGTTCAACAAGTCAGCAAAGCGGGCTGCACCTATTTTTCAGGTCAAATCCATGGGGTGGATGTGGTGCTGCTACAATCTGGCATTGGTAAAGTCGCCGCAGCCATTGGCACCACTCTTTTACTTAATGAATACCAACCAGATGTAGTGATTAACACCGGTTCTGCAGGTGGTTTTGATTCAAGCTTAACCATGGGTGATGTAGTCATTTCAAGCGAAGTTCGTCACCATGATGCCGATGTAACAGCATTTGGCTATGAAATGGGGCAAATGGCAGGTCAACCAGCCGCTTTCAAAGCGGATGATGCATTGATCCGCGTTGCAGAACAAGCACTCACACACATCAAAGATAAGCACGCGGTACGCGGCCTGATTTGTACCGGGGATGCTTTCGTTTGTACCGCTGAGCGTCAAAGCTTTATTCGCCAACACTTCCCAACCGTGATTGCGGTTGAGATGGAAGCTTCAGCAATTGCACAAACTTGTCACCAATTCAAAGTGCCTTTTGTGGTCGTTCGCGCCATTTCAGATGTAGCCGATAAAGCGTCGCCGATGTCCTTTGATGAATTTTTACCGCTTGCCGCACAAAGCTCATCAGAAATGGTGATTAAGATGGTCGAACTGCTTAAGTAAGCAGTGACAGACTCAACATGGACGAGTTAATCACCTACTTGTATGCCAACGGTACGCTCCTCGTGATGTGGGGAGCGGTTGCTTTTCATCTTATTTTACCCATCCCGCGTAACGCTCATCCCGTCACTTTGTGGCGAAAATTTGCGGAAATATTAGCGGATAAAGTCAATACCAGTAGCAGTTATTCACAAAGCCTACTTTCCGGCTCACTGGCTTGGTTATTGATGTGCTTACCCGCATGGGTCACCTTAGTCGCGTTAAAACCTTTGGTATGGCAACCTCAACTATTTGATTTAGCGCTACTATTACTCGCATTTGATTGGCGTAGCCAAGAGTTATTAGCCAATCAGCTTATCGGCGCACTCAGCAAAGAAGACAAAAAATACGCTCGCAGCGTACTTGCCCCTTTTGTCAATCGTGAAACCGATAGCTTGTCAGCGCTGGGGTTAGGTAAGGCGGGGGCTGAAACCGTCATTGTTGGCTATGGGCGCAACGTGATTGCAGTGCTGTTTTGGTACGCCTGTCTTGGCGGTATTGGCGCGTTGATGTACCGTCTCATCGCTGAACTCGCCAGAGCTTGGGCGCCTTCGCGAACGGCATTTCATCCTTTTGGTATTCCATCAGTGCGCTTACTCGCCATGTTTGACTTTGTGCCACTGCGCCTATTTAGCCTATTGATTATCATTGGTCGCAACGCATCAAACACCTTCTCAGCCATGTTACAACAAAGCCGCTTATGGCCACTGCCGGGGCCTGCATGGCTGTTAACCGCCGTCGGCAATAAACTATCACTGGCCTTAGGTGGCCCAGCTATCTACGGTGATAAAAAAGCCCTGCGCGTAAAAATAGGCGGACGTATCGCCCCATCAGCCTTCCACCTTGCGCAAATCCAAAAACTGTTAGCTTGGCGTATTTTCGCGTGGATAGCATTAGAGAGCGTGATACTGCTGCTCGTCCATCAAGGATTTTAGATGCGTTTACTGTTTCTCAATGTTGTCGTCACGCTGTGCGTGGCTTTTCCAGTTCAAGCGCAAGTTAAACGCATCATTAGCTTAGCGCCTCATGCCACGGAATTGGCCTTTGCGGCTGGCCTTGGTGATAAATTGGTGGCCGTCAGCGAGTACAGTGACTACCCAGCACGAGCACTCAAACTCGAAAAAGTGGCCAATTACCAAGGGTTGAATATAGAGCGCATTCTTACCCTAAAACCGGATTTAGTGATTGCTTGGCCTGCAGGCAATCCGGCGAAGGAGCTCGATAAATTAAAGCAGTTAGGGCTGAAGATTTATACGACAAAAACTCAAAAACTCGATGACATTGCCAATAATATTGAAGCACTTAGCCAATTTGCCGATGATCCGAGTATCGGCCAGCAAGCAGCGCGTGATTTTCGTCAATCACTCATCACTCTGAAACAGAGTTATGGCAGCCAAAGTAAAGTTCGTTATTTCTATCAACTCAGTGAAAAACCGATCATCACACTGGCCAAAGGCAGTTGGCCCAGTGAGATCTTTGAATTTTGTGGCGGCGAAAATATTTTTGCCAACAGCGCATCCCCCTACCCTCAAGTTGGGATTGAGCAAGTGCTGCTGGCTAAACCTGATGTAATTTTCACCTCTGAACATGCGATAAAAAATGGCACAATGTGGCAAAAGTGGCAACAGCAACTACCCGCTGTACAAAACGGGTTTGTGTGGGCACTGACTTCAGATTGGTTAAATCGACCAACGCCCAGAACACTGCAAGCGATAAAAGAAGTGTGTGAGTACTTTTCCGTCGTTCGCCAAAAACACTAACGCTTGCGTAATAAAATCTCGTACAATTCCTGCCCGAATTTTGTTCCATTAACGACTAAAGAGAACCTAGTAACATGGACTCCATGCTGCTCTATTTTATTGACTTATTTGGTACGGCTATCTTTGCCATTTCTGGTGTTTTATTAGCTGGTCGATTAAAAATGGACCCGTTTGGCGTGGTCGTGCTTGCGAGCGTTACTGCAATTGGCGGTGGAACAATTCGTGATATGGCATTGGGTGCGACGCCAGTTTTCTGGATAAAAGACACCACTTATCTTTGGGTCATTTTCATCACTTGTTTGCTCACCATGCTGCTGGTTCGCAGGCCTAAACGCGTTGCTTGGTGGATCTTACCCGTTTGTGATGCAATCGGTTTAGCGGTGTTTGTTGGCATTGGTGTTGAAAAGGCGATGAACTATCAAGACTCGGCCATGGTTGCGGTAATCATGGGCGTTATTACTGGCTGTGGCGGCGGTATTATTCGTGATGTACTGGCCCGTGAGATTCCAATGGTGCTACGCAGCGAAGTCTATGCTACAGCTTGTATCATCGGCGGTCTGTTTCATACCACAGCACTAGAGATGGGCTACGATAGCTCAAGCGCCTTTCTGGCCGGAGTCGCCTCAACCTTAATCATTCGACTTGGAGCGATCCGCTGGCACTTATCACTGCCCACTTTTGCACTGAATAAATAAAGCCGATCTCATCAAAACCACAAACAGTAACATGTACAGACGCTATGGGTTATGGTCGCTTTGCGATAAGATGAGCTAATCTATTCCTCATCGTCATTAATTATGTTGCTAGAAGGTATCGAAACTTTGCTGGTACTGAGCAAAGAAAAAACCATGGGGCGTACGGGCAGCCTACTCTACATTAGCCAGTCCGCCGTTAGTAAGCGGATTGCTAATTTAGAAAAAAGGGTCGGTAAAAAGCTGATTGAGCCTGATGGCCGACAGATTAAATTAACCACAGATGCACAGGCCTTGGTTGAAACTATTGGCCCAAGCTTTAGTGAGTTATGCGGTTTAATTTTCGATCAGCAATCTTTTACGGATGCCACACTGATCAGGATAGACTGCTCAGAAACGTTAGTCGCTGGCTATATTAATACCACCATGGGGCAGTACCTCAAGCACGATAAGTTCATCACCATTACCACGAACCATACGCCGAGGATTGTTCAGCACGTTCAATCAGGCAAAGCGACATTAGGATTTTGCGCAGGCTACTTACCCGCTAATCATGGGCTAATGACGTTTCATCTGGTAGATGAACCCTTTTACATCGTCAGCCAAACACCCTTATCTTCGTTACCTAAACAGCTCGTTACCAATGATTTATCCAACCCAGCGAACGCCTATCAAGTCGATATATTGGCGAAACTCGCCATCACGCCACAGATGGAAATGGACTCGTATACGGCCGCAGCACAATTGGCATTAGGAGGCATGACGCCTGCTTTAGTACCACTTTCAGTGATTAAAGCGCTGAACATTGAACCTCGCTATTACTTTGATTTTGATGAACTACAACCTTTGGTTCGGCCTGTTCATCTCTGTCTGCGCAGCAATAGTTATCGCTCGCCAAGGGTCAAAAGATTGATAACAACCATTGCTGATGCTGTTGCCAAAGAAGTTTTATTGCCATCAACATCGACATCACAATAACTAATGGGCGGATCCATTTCTGCCCTTTAGTCACCACTATCTTTGCGCCCATTCTCGCCCCTAAAAAACCACCAACGGCCATCACCAGCCCTATCTTCCAAATCGGCAAGCCAGCAATAACAAAAAAAAGCAGCGCAGCAATGTTTGAAGTGAAGTTGAGAACCTTGGTTCTTGCAGTCGCTTCAATCAACGAAAAATGACCTAACACGACAAAACAGACCGTAAAAATAGACCCGGTGCCCGGACCGAAAAAACCATCATAAAAGCCGATACCAAAACCGACCGTAAAAGCAAAAGCCGTTTCAGACAATGGAGCAGGCCCATTGTGGGTTTTCGTCGCGGGTGCAAGTAGAAAATAGAGCGAAATACCGATCAGCAACAGCGGGATTAAGCTGGTCAACAAACTGGCATCCATATGCTGCACAAGTTCAGCCCCACACGCAGCGCCGATAAAAGTACAAGCTATCGCCAACTTCATCTCTTTTAGGTTCACAATGCCATTGCGTACAAAATACCAAGTGGCGGAGAAACTGCCAAATGAGCTTTGCAGCTTATTGGTAGCCAGCGCTTGAGTCGGTGGTACGCCTACTGCCAGCAAAGCCGGCAAAGTAAGCAAACCGCCACCGCCAGCCATCGCATCAATGAACCCTGCAATCCCTGCAACCAAAAACAACAGGCCTAATACTTCCAGTGAAAGTTCCATTTCTTATCAACGCATTGAACAATAAAAACCAACAATAGCACCACTTAAAAGGTGAAAACAGCGAAAGCCAAGACAACAACCCATTCCCATTTTTCATCAATTAAAAAGCTATCCTCTAAGCCAAATCTCTTCTTCATTGGTAAAACGATTCAATTCGGCCGAATAAAAAAAGCCCGCTTAATTCAGCGGGCAATGAGGTTGTCATGTAGGTCTTAGACCTACTGATTTATTATTTTTTAACGCTTATGCTAAGTGTGCTTTCACTTGCGCGTGTAACTCTTGCACTGACGTAACTGATGACTTCGCATCGGCCGTATGAGACATACAGGTTGCAAAAGCAGCATTCAGTGTTGTGGTGTAGTTGACTTTTTGTGCTAATGCTCCACGACGAAGAACTTTAGAATCTTCAATCGCTTGACGCCCCTCGGCTGTATTAATGATGTAGGTGTATTCATTATTCTTAATACGGTCAAGAATATGAGGGCGACCTTCATGCACTTTATTCACCAAACGTGGGTTAATACCGGCTTCACCTAAAATTACAGCTGTACCGTGGGTAGCATCAAGCTGATAACCTAATTTCACCAGTTTCGACGCTAAATCAACCACACGCTGTTTATCACCTTCACGTACAGAGAGCAGAGCTCGGCCGCCTTCAGGATAAACATTACCGCAACCTAATTCCGCTTTTGCATAAGCTTCAGCAAACGTTGCACCCACACCCATCACTTCACCCGTTGAACGCATTTCAGGGCCAAGCAGTGGGTCAACACCAGGGAATTTATTAAATGGCAGAACCACTTCTTTCACTGAGTAGTAAGGAGGAATGATCTCTTTAGTAAAGCCTTGTGACTCTAGAGACTGCCCTGCCATCACGCGCGCGGCAATTTTGGCAAGCGGTGCGCCCGTTGCTTTTGACACAAACGGTACAGTACGAGCGGCACGAGGGTTAACTTCAATCAGGTAAACTTGATTATCTTTAACCGCAAACTGCGTGTTCATCAAACCACGAACGCCTAATTCAAACGCCAGCTTCTCAACTTGTTCACGCATCACATCTTGGATTTCTTGGCTTAACGTGTAAGCCGGTAGAGAGCAAGCTGAGTCACCAGAGTGAACACCCGCTTGTTCAATGTGCTCCATGATGCCGCCAATGACGACACGCTCACCATCACAAATCGCATCGATATCGACTTCAATTGCATCATCAAGGAAGCGATCAAGCAGTACTGGTGATTCGTTCGACACACTGACGGCTTCGTTAAAGTAACGACGCAGATCTTGTTCGTCATAGACGATTTCCATCGCGCGGCCACCAAGAACGTAAGACGGGCGTACCACCAGCGGGAAGCCGATGTCTTTCGATTTTTCAATCGCCTGTTCCATTGTGGTCACTGTTGCGTTTTCTGGCTGCAGCAGACCTAAACGATCAACCGCTTGCTGGAAACGCTCACGATCTTCGGCGCGGTCAATCGCATCTGGGCTAGTACCAATGATAGGCACTCCAGCGGCTTCAAGTGCACGAGCCAATTTCAGTGGTGTTTGACCACCGTATTGCACGATGACGCCTTTAGGTTTTTCAACACGAACAATCGCCAATACATCTTCGAGTGTCACTGGTTCAAAATAGAGGCGATCGGAAGTGTCATAGTCTGTTGAAACAGTTTCAGGGTTACAGTTAACCATGATGGTTTCATAACCATCTTCGCGTAGCGCGAGTGAGGCATGAACACAACAGTAATCAAATTCGATACCTTGACCAATACGGTTTGGACCACCGCCGAGCACCATGATTTTGTCTCTATCGGTCGGTTGTGCTTCACATTCGTCATCATAAGAGGAGTACATGTAAGCCGTATCAGACGAAAACTCCGCCGCACAAGTATCGACACGCTTGTAAACCGGATGAATATTATATTGGTCACGCATACGACGAATTTCACTTTCAGCCACGCCAAGCAGTGAAGAGAGACGCGCATCCGCAAAACCTTTGCGCTTCATCTTGCGTAGAACATCCGCATTTAAGCCAGCAAAACCGCCCGCTTTGACTTCTTGTTCCATTTTGACCAGTTCTTCGATTTGTACCAAGAACCAGCGATCAACGTTAGTCAGGTTGAAGACCCCATCCACAGACAAACCAGCGCGGAAAGCATCTGCGATATACCAAATACGCTCAGCACCCGCTTCTTTCAGCTCATGGCGAATTTTAGTCAGTGCATCTGGTGCGTCTAAATCAACCATTTCGTCTAGGCCGTTTACGCCAATTTCCAGCCCACGCAGTGCTTTTTGCAGCGATTCTTGTTGGTTACGACCAATCGCCATCACTTCGCCCACCGACTTCATTTGCGTGGTTAAGCGATCGTTAGCACCGGCAAATTTTTCGAAGTTAAAGCGAGGGATTTTCGTCACAACATAATCAATGGTTGGTTCAAACGACGCTGGAGTTGCACCACCAGTAATATCGTTCATTAACTCATCAAGTGTGAAACCTACCGCCAATTTGGCCGCAACTTTGGCAATGGGGAAACCCGTCGCTTTAGATGCAAGAGCCGAAGAGCGAGAAACACGTGGGTTCATCTCGATGATCACCATGCGGCCATCTTTCGGGTTGATACCAAACTGTACGTTCGAACCACCCGTTTCCACACCGATTTCACGCAGTACGGCTAGCGATGCGTTACGCATGATCTGATATTCTTTGTCAGTTAGCGTTTGCGCAGGAGCTACCGTGATCGAGTCCCCCGTGTGAATACCCATTGGGTCAAAGTTTTCAATCGCACAGACTATGATGCAGTTGTCCGCTTTATCGCGAACCACTTCCATTTCGTACTCTTTCCAACCGATGAGTGATTCATCAATCAACAACTCGTTGGTTGGCGAAAGATCAAGGCCACGGCGGCAAATCTCTTCAAACTCTTCTTTGTTGTAAGCGATACCGCCGCCGGTTCCACCCATGGTAAATGAAGGACGAATAATGCAAGGGAAACCCACCATCTCTTGAACGCGGTAAGCTTCTTCCATCGTTTTTGCCGTATCAGCGCGAGGACAAGCTAAGCCGATTGACTTCATCGCTTTATCAAAGCGAGAACGATCTTCCGCTTTATCAATCGCATCAGCCGTTGCGCCAATCATCTCAACGCCAAACTCAGCCAGAACACCATGCTTTTCCAGTTCAAGTGCACAGTTCAATGCAGTTTGGCCACCCATGGTCGGTAATACCGCGTCTGGGCGCTCTTTTTCAATGATTTTACGCACTACTTCCCAATGGATAGGCTCAATATAAGTCGCATCGGCCATCTCTGGGTCAGTCATGATAGTGGCAGGGTTCGAGTTGACCAAAATCACTCGGTAACCCTCTTCACGCAGGGCTTTACATGCTTGAGCGCCAGAGTAGTCAAACTCACAAGCCTGACCGATTACAATCGGGCCAGCACCTAGAATTAGAATACTTTTAATGTCAGTACGTTTTGGCATTGTCTACTACTCCGAATTACGCTGTGTGCTTTTTAATTAGTTCAATAAAATGGTCAAACAAAGGGGCGGCATCGTGCGGGCCAGGACTCGCTTCAGGGTGTCCCTGAAAGCTAAAGGCTGGCTTATCGGTGCGGTGAATTCCTTGTAGTGAACCATCAAATAGCGATTTGTGCGTTGCACGAAGTGTGATAGGCAGCGTTGCTTCATCAGCAGCAAAACCGTGGTTTTGTGCCGTAATCATCACCACATTACGATCCAAATCTTTCACTGGATGGTTCGCGCCATGGTGGCCAAATTTCATTTTTACTGTTTTTGCACCAGACGCCAATGCCAAAATTTGATGTCCTAAACAGATACCAAAAATAGGCAGCCCTTTCTCTAAGAACACTTTGGTTGCTTCAATCGCATAAGTACATGGTTCTGGGTCGCCAGGGCCATTTGATAAAAAGACACCATCAGGTTTCAGCGCTAGAACTTCTTCAGCCGAGCTTTGTGCTGGTACCACAGTTAGGCGACATCCTCGGTCAACCAACATACGGAGGATATTGCGCTTTGCACCGAAATCGTAGGCAACAACGTGATAGGGCAACTCGCTGTCATCTTTCGCTTCAGGAAGTCCACCTTCGAGCGTCCACGAACCTTGTTTCCATTGGTACGCTTCTTTTGTTGTAACTTCTTTCGCAAGATCCATTCCTTTTAAACCGGGGAACTCTTTGGCTTTTACCAGCGCCAGTGCTTCATCTAAATGGTCACCTGCCATAATGCAGCCATTCTGAGCTCCTTTTTCACGCAAAATGCGCGTTAGCTTGCGCGTGTCGATATCGGCAATGCCCACAATATTTTGTGATTTAAGGTAGTCAGAAAGGGAAAGTTCATTACGGAAGTTAGAAGCGATAAGAGGGAGATCGCGAATCACAAGGCCTTGTGCATGGATAGAAGAGGATTCTTCGTCTTCGGAATTGGTTCCGGTATTGCCTATGTGGGGGTAAGTAAGAGTAACGATTTGTTGAGAATAGGAAGGATCAGTGAGGATTTCTTGGTACCCCGTCATCGAGGTATTAAAGACGACTTCACCAACGGATATTCCATCAGCGCCAATGGATACACCGTGGAACACCGTCCCATCTTCTAGGACTAACAGTGCTGACTTACTCAAGACAACCTCCAGAATAAAAATGCAAAAAATATAAATTAAACTGCAAATCTGTCTTCCTTAAGGC
>NZ_CAWPDB010000171.1:0-64154 GCF_963886625.1 Vibrio sp. V23_P3S9T160 | reverse complement strand
GGCGTACAAGGTACTATCGCATTAGCTGCCTTTTATATCGAAGGTGTATTGTGGTATTTAAATCTATAAATACTGTCTTCGTTAAGTAAGCCCTGAAAGTTGTACATCCGACGAGTAAGGGTTTTCTTTTTTCCCCTCAACTTTTTCTTACAGACGTTTCCAAATGCATAAACTATGACCAAACACTTTTTGTTAGTGAGTAACATTTATGGTCATGTCTTCCATTCGCCTTGGGCGACCTAAAGTCGACAACCCCAAATCTCAAGCAGATAGAACCCGTGATAGTCGCTTACGTAGCAAGGCGTTAGGCCGTGTTGAACGTAAGTTTGTTCTCGATGCCGACAGTGCTGACCTCTTTGATTCGCTGCGCGAAAACGCTGGCTTCTCTACCAAAGAAAAATCAGAGTTTTTAGCGGCTCTATTGCTTCGTGTGGCGAATAAGAACTGGCTCGGCAAACCCTTCACCTTACCGATTGAGGAGGCGCTATGAAGATGAAAATTAACCGCCATGCTTATTATGGTTTGGTGCATAAAGGGGTGAAAGCGCTGCTACTCGATCGCATGGGTTTCTTTGATGACGATGAGTACCGCAACTACTTAGGTATCCAAACGGGCAAAACAAGCTGTAAGGATTTAACCGATGGCGCACTGATGCAGTTAGTCAACGAGTTAAAGCAGCAAGGTTATTTGGAAGACTCGCCTAAGTTTAAAAAACGCTTGGGTGGCAGCTCATCCAATCAGCCATCCAGTAAGCAATGGGCTAAACTGGCAATATTAGCAAAATCTATTGGCTGGCAAGGGCTAGATGACCCTGCGCTTGATAGCTTTGTAAAGCGCACCATTAAGGTGGAGCGTGCTCGCTGGCTCACTCGTGACAATATTCGTCCGGTGATTTTAGGACTTGAGCGTTGGATTGCGGGTAAGGAGGCGTCATGTCACGGAGAGTAAAGTTTCGGGCAGAGCCGCGTTATGAAGTGTTGAACCCTCAAACGCAAGATGAACTAGAAGCGCTATTGCTTGAGATGTATCCCGACAACCGCATTGCTGCAAGTCAGTTTCAAGCGGCTCTCAATCAAGTCGATAAAGCGATCATTAAAAGCGATTTGGGGATCCGCAATTGGTACACACCAAAAGAGTTAGCCGAGTACCTATGGAGAAGGAGTAATTACCATGCAATCGAAACCGATCCGTATGCTTCCAGCTTATGAGGTCTTTAATAGCTGCACTCGCACACAGCGCAACCATGTGCGAGATGGCTACTTCTTTGCCTCCAAATTGCAAACCTGGTTTGTGTTCGTCAAAGACAAGGGCGAAGTGGCCAATGGTAAAGTTGAGGAACAACTCAGTCTGTTTGGGTAACCGGTTGTGGAGTTTGAATGGCACTTGATTCCAGCTTGGAACAAGCGTCATTTTTATTGGTGTAACCGTAGAAGGTGCGATTGCGCTCAAGCTTACAGGCGCACAACCGAAAGTACGTTAACCACACTTCATCGCGGCTGGCCGCTTCACCATAGGTCTTTGGCTTTTGATTAAAAGGCTGCTCACATTCAATCAGGTCGCTACTTGGTGGTATCTGAATCACATCCTGATACTCATAACGAGTCACAACCTTAGTATCCTGACACCCAGTCAGCAGGATAAGCGATAGGCACAGTGCTGCACGTTTCATCTTTGAGTTCCTTTTCTAATTGTTCAATGCGGTCGCTTAGCCGAATGCGGGCATCACGTTCTCGATGCGACGATTCGTCAGCGGCTTGCTGCGCCTTGCTTCGTTGGTCGGTTAATTCAGAGATACGCTGGGCCAGTTGATTGTTGGAGGTCTCCTGACTGGTGATGGTCTCGTTCAAGGTGTTATTGCTGGCCTTTAGCTCACTGGTGTAACCAAACAGCTTGTAGTTCACCAGTAAGCTCAGGATGAGAATGGCTCCCGCTACCCATAGTGCGGTGCGTTTGAATTGGCTCAGAGCACCCATGTTATTGCCACCCGTTTAAGCAGATGTTCATCTCTTTATCACGTCGTTTGGGGATGCCTGGGCAGTCGTTCTCTTCGATTCGGCAGTCCTTGCCATTGACATACACCCATCTTGGATACTGTTGGCAAGCGCCAAGGTTGTCGCCTTGGTTAAACTTTCGAAGCAGCGTTGAGGTCTGAAAGTTTCCAGCCCCTAAGTTAAAGACAAAGCTCACCATCATGTCGTATTCCGCTTGGCTCGGGGTTTGGGTAATGTGCTTTTTCACCACCTTTTCGGCTGTGGCCACGTCTTTAACAAAGTACTGGGCGACTTGTTCGTTCGTTGCCTTATCACCTTGCTTCACGCTTGACGTGTGCCCTAAGCCAATCGTCCAGACATCCGCGCTGCATTGATAAGCTTTGGCTCGGCAACCTTCTTCATTGGCAATGTGGCGAAGTCCGTTCTCACTCACGCTGAGTTCGTCATCGATGTTGAACACAATCGCCAGAACCGCAGTCACAGAGCAGACGATGACTTGGGTCGCTTTACTTTTCAGGTTCATGAGGTCTCCTCCGACTTCATCATGGTGTCATCACCCGCTTGCAGGCGAGCCAGTTTGGCTTTGTTTAATTGTGTCGCCACTGCGTAATGGCGAATCGCCATGCAACCCGACACAATACCCACGGCAATGGCGACCAGTTGCGCCACATCGTTAACCCCAAAACTGACAATCGTTGCAGCGACGGAGGTGCCGACTTTCTTGAGGCCCGCTAAATCAGCCAGAGACATCAAAGCCGCTTTAATTCCAGTTTCATTCATTGTTTTTCTTCTCTTTTATTGTTTTTATTCAAATGTTTGCTGGCTGTTTTCGCTCACAACCTCAAAGGTAAAACTCTCTAATGTGATGAGCGGCCGTTGTTTTTTCGTCACACTCTTGGTGTCAGTGATAACCGTGCCTTCACTGTCTTTCACCGTGCCTTTGGCGAGGTAAACCCCTTCAATGCGTTGCGCCAGTGAGGTTAAAGCCGCAGGCACAATGTCGCGCCCGTGCTGGGTCTTCCACGCGTTGATTGCGGCTTCAATGTTCGCTTTGGCCGTGCTTTGAATGGATTCAGCCAGTGACGCGTAATCACTAAAGATTTGCAGGTGAAAGCTGGCGGTTGCGGCCACATCCTCTGCGTCTACGACGCGTACTAAGTCTCCCATCGGAACACGCTTTGCCCCTGAGCATTCCGATTTGATCAAGTCTTTGATGGCTTGATTCGGCAGCGAGCCGTCTTGCAAAATGGCGCTGATCTCAATTTCATTCGGTGCGGGCGTCCAGACTGAGACGTTCTTAATCGACGAGCTGCTGGAGCGTGCAAAATACTCATACGCTTCATAGGGGCCAGCCACACTGAACTTGGACGGTGATATATAGATGCGATAAGCAAAGGCATCATTGTCTTCAATCTCCGAACCACCTTGTGTGGTCTCGGTATTCGTCACGCTTTCAAGTGCGGTTAATGGCTCAACAGCTTGGTTAATTTGTCCAGGCAAGAAGCCGTTACCTTGAATACCGGCTTTAATGCATTCCACGTTTACATTGATAGTGAGTATGCCGGCACTGACCACCGTATCTTCCAATGCTTCAAAAATGGTTTGGTTATCCACCGCAATCACTTGATAGCCTTGGGGAATGACAAGCCCAGTATGCAAGGAAAAGTTAAACGCCATTACCGTACGGGCCTTTGAGGCTGGCAGTCGTTCGGTTTCGGTCAGTAGTCCGATGTTGTCCAAGCGTTCATCTTCAGCAAACGGAAGCAAGTTCTGTTTGCTTTCATAGTTGATGAGCGCTTTGAGTTCGTTCTTCTCGTAGGCAATCTGCTCAAGGTGGAAGGTTTCGGGATCATTAATGCCAGGATAGTGACCAGTGCCTTCTTGATAGCGAGCCTTCAAACTGGCAAGGTCAGCGTCATAGTTCACATCAACCAGTTTCGGCTCTGGTATGTTTGGAAATCGGTTTGTCATATCAGCTTGCTCTTGATAGTTGAGCGCTGGCCGTCCACGAACGACCACTGATGGAGGTGCTGACTGTGGTGGGTTTCCAGCGGTTTGGCACTTTGCCAAGGTTTAAAAATTCAATCAGGTGCGCGGTGGTCAGCATGGTATTCACCACCGACATTCGGCCTTTTGCGCCTTGCTTACCGTCTGCACCGTTTTGCAAATAGGACTCGGCGTACGCTCTGGCGTCAGCCATGGATTTCACGTTGTCGATGTTATGCAGCACTTTGACCCTGTCGCCTGTGGCGGTGGCATCACCGGCTCGATAGCTGAACAGCTTCTGTGCTTGTTGGTCATAACCATTCACTTCCACGGCAACATACTTAGAGCGAGCGCTGTCAGGCAGATTAAGAGAGGTCAGAATGCTACGATTGAGGGTGTCGATTTGAATCACATCAGACTCAAAACTGCCCATCACAAGATTCTTTCCTTTGATAGCCATCGGCACGCTGGTTTGCTCAGACAGCCTGGTTAAGAACGCGGGCGTACTCTCGTCACGCTGCTCAATGCGATCAAAACGAAAGTCTGGCGTGTCAGGCGCTTTGATAAACGATAGGCCACTGTCTTTTGCCCAGAACTGAGCAACGCGCTCGAAGGTCACGTTCTCTTGTACCAGACATTGCTGGTTATCAATAAAGCCACGCTCAGCAGCTGGCGGCTTGGCGTTCGCGCCGACCATCACATCATCAGGACCAATTTTGAACGACACTTCATCGATACTGAACTCACCCCATAACCATTCATGACGTTGACCTTGCTCATCTAACCAACCGATACCGGACTTTAAGGTGTCGCCTTTGGTTGGATACCACGTATCGCAAAAACGTCGGTCTTTGTTAAACAGCGTCAAAGACAAGGTATCGGTGCCCGTTTGCTTGCTCTCCATCACATCGGTGTAGGTCATCGACTTTACATAGCGGCTAAGCTCTGCGGTCACATCCTTTCCTGCCCAATGCAAAATAGCGAATGGACGAATAAGCCCTGTTGCGGTTATGCCCATGGTGGCGTCTCCACACTGACGGTGTTCACCACTTTCACCGCAGGGATGTTGACGGTTTCGCCTCCGCTGAAAGTAAAGGTGGTCATGGCGCGGGTCAGCTCACGGTTAGCATCAAAGAGCGCATCGACGAGTGCTTGGTTGGTCGCACTATAGGCGCGATAGCAAAGCTGCTCCCAGCGCTCGCCTTGACGAGCAATTAAGGTGTTCATGTACGTACTTCCACAATATCCAGTTGATAGTCCACGCTGGTCACTACGCCGCTAGGTAGAGTTTGAACATTGGTGCGGTTGATTTTGCGAATACTGAATCGGCCCTGCACGATTGAGCCAACCACCAAAGCGCGTGGCACTCCACTTTCTCCCATCTGCTCCAATTGCTTGGTCATCTTGGTGATGTCCACAAAGTGGTTGTTGAAGGTCAGCTCCAGTGAGGCGGTGTGCTCATCTTCGCCCATGTTCTGGTGCGCGGGATAACCGTTAACGAGATCTTGTTTGTTGATCTTAAAGGTGCGCGAGTCGCTGATTTTGTTTGGTGTGAAGCGACCTTTAAACACCAAGTCGCCAAAGCCGCCCCACTGGGCATAGTTTGCTGATTGCTCTGCCATGTTATTGTTCCTCGTCACTGATGGTGTGGCTTTCGCCAGTTAATTCACTGTGGGCGGTAATTTCGGTTACTTCAGGGTTGGTAAACTGCTTGTGCACGGTCAGCTCTAATGTGGCTTGCCAATCTTCACGCCAGACAAACAGCTCGTCTTTGTGTTCAAAGTCATCGTCACGTTTCGGCTCACTCCAGCTCGAACCAATTTTGCGAGCATCTGAAATCTCTGCATCACCTTTAATGGTTAACCGTTCACTGAGTCCGCCAAATCCAGGCGGCAACGCCTCGCCAATGTCTTTCAACACAATCAAGTCGTTGGCGAGAAAGTCCGTCATGCACAGGTTGAGCTGCATCTGCTGACTGGATAAGAAGCACTGCGTGTTACCACCACTGACACGTGCAGAGATCACCACATCCACCAACATTTCATAAGGAACGTACGAGCCTTGAACTGCAAGGGGTAAGCGGTTCAAACCACGAATGCCGTTAAACATCACGCGCACTTCTTTTCGGGCGATGGCATTAGACGGTTCAACCACCGCCTGCATGCCAAGCGCCTCTTCTAACACTTTCTCTAATGCTCGAATGACTTTCATTGAATTGCTGCCTTTAACTGCTCTAATGCCATCTCTCTTTGCGCTTGCTGCTGCTCAGGGCTTAAGTACATAAACTCGCGGCTGGCGATTTTGACCTGGGGCGTTCGGATATACAGCACATAGAACACGCCTTTATCCGCACCTTTGTTGTTTCGGTTCGCTTTAGTTTTCACTCGCTGACCAAAGGCTTTTGCGCCGAGTGGCGCTCGCCCCATAATCGAATGAGGGCGGTAGAAAATCTTCCATCCTTGCCGCTCTAAGCCTTCTAAGGTCTTACGCACCCCATACACCTCAGTGCGTTTTTTCACTTGCTTGTTCACTGGAATGGCGAGCTGTCTGGCTTTCTTGGCCTTAATCACGCCGCCATTGTTAATCAGCGGTGCATGGGCTTTGTTTGTCCCCACGCGGTATTCGTCTTTGCCTGCTTGATACGTCAACGATGCATAGGTCTCGCCCGTATCAAAGAGCGGTTTCGCGCCTGCGTTCTTGGTGTTTTTGGTCAGCGGAGAGTTGGCTTTAAAGGTGCCGTTCTTCATGTTGTCGCGCACACACTGCAACCCAAATGGAGCCAGTATTTCTGGCAGTCCATCAATCGCTTTGGTGGTGTTATGCAGCGCATCCAGAAAACCTTTCATTGCTGATGTGCTCCGTTGAACTGTGTTTGAACCCTGATTGAATTCTGCCTTTTATTTAGCTGACATCTGCCGAACGGAAGTTAATAAGACCTCCAAGGGATAAGCTTCAAACTCACTAAAATAATAAGAAGGAAACCCCATGGCCCCACGCTCAAAGGTGGAATTGCACGGGCTGCTTGAGCGCGTCATTGAGATGTACACCGTAGACAAACTGAATCTGGATGAGATAGCTACCCAGCTTAAAGAAGATGGCTTTGATATCTCCCGTTCGTCAGTGCATCGTGTTATTCGCAGTAACCAAGAATTGATTGAAGAGCAGCGTCTGGTTCAAGAGCAGGCTGAGGTCTTTCTAAAGGAATTCAAAGACAGTCCAAACACCGATATTTCAGAGCTGAACTTACAAATCATGCAGCGCTACATGTTTAAAGTGCTGCGTGAGTTGGAGTTTGGTCCTGAGTCATTTAAAGATCCCAATAAGCTTGCCAACCTGTTGGCTCGTCTGTCCGATGCGCAGGTCAACCTTGACCGTTTGAAAGTCGAGTTTCGTAAAGGCGTCGATGCGGCGAAAGCGGAGTTTGAAAATCAGCTCACTGATATGCTCAAAGAGAAACACCCAGAGCTGTTGTTTGAGCTGGTGAGCATCATCCAGAAAATTCGTATTGAGCAGAAACCCAAACGAGGCCGTCGATGAGTGGCCTGTTTGAAGGTTTGTCTGATGCGGATTTAGAGAACATTCGTGACAGCGCCAATATTGCGGCTGAAGACAAACGCATTGCCAAACAAAGTAAGGCGCAAGAAGCGCGAGCGTTAGCACGTCAAGAGAAGGAAGAAAAAGCCCGCAAAAAACGCCGCGCTAAATCCAAGCATGACTTTGCTTACTTCTGTCAAACCTACATGCCTGATGCGTTCACGCTGGCGTTCAGTGAATATCAACTGGCGCTCACGCGTCTTGCGGCTAATCGAAATCTTAACCGTCAAGATGAAGCGCTGTTTAAAGAACTCATTGACCCACGCGATCATGGTTTTATTAAGCAGCCCATCAGTGGTGAATACGAAGGGATTCTTGACATCGAGCCACGTGACCACGGTAAGACCACTCGTAATACTCAGGCGATGCCGTTATGGCTTGCGCTCAATCACCCTGGTTCGTTCATTGTGATTTGTGGTGCATCGGCTGATAGCGCCAAAGAGATGATGGACGCCATCAAAGACGACTTAGAAGATAACGAACTTATCCTGGACGACTACGGCGAGCAGCGAGGCAACACCTGGACCAAACGTAAGATAAAGCTCGCGAATGGTTCATCCATTGTTGCGGTGGGTCGTGGTCAACGTCTTCGTGGTATCAAGAACAAATACCAGCGTCCGACCCACATCATCTGTGATGACTTACTCGATGATAAAGAGGTGGAATCGCCCACACTACGTCGTCAGGCTGAACGTTGGTTTAAGCGCGTGATCATGAACTTGGGTAAAGGCGCACTGACCATCATTGCCAATACCATCATGCACCCTGACGACTTGCCGTCACGCTTGTTAAATCAGATTGAAGACGGTCGTCTTCCAAACTGGTTAGGTCTGCGCTTTAGTGCCATTACGCCTTCAGGGCGTCCACTGTTCCCGTCTCGCTGGAGTTTGCAAGACTTAGAGAATAAGCGGATAGCCTCCGGCAGTGCGTGGTGGACGGAATGGATGAACCGACCCATTGCCGATGAAGATGCGGACTTTAAAGAAGATTGGTTTATCTACTTCAAGCCTTACGAACTTGACCTTCGAGACTGCACCATTGGCATGGCAGTTGACCCTGCTACGGGTTTGAAGAAAGGCGACTGGTCATTTATTGCGGTCGTGGCTCGCCACAAAATTACCATGGTGGATCATGTCCTCTTTGCCAAAGGTTGGAAGGAATCGGACTTGCAGTTTGCTCAGCGCATTGTGGATGTGTATCTGCAACATCGACCGTCTTTTGTGATGTTTGAAACGGTCGCCTTCCAGAAGATCTACAAAAAAGAAGTGATGCGTTACGCCAAGAAGAAAGGTGTGCGTCTTCCGGTTCGTGAGTTCAAAGGCGGCAACAAGCAGGTACGGATCAAGTCTCTGTCTTCACAGGTGGAGAATGGCCTCATTCAGTTCTTAGAAACCCAAACACTGCTGCGTCAAATGTTCCTAGAGTTTCCACGTGGTCATGATGATGGCCCTGATGCGGTAGAGATGGCCATCAGTGGATTTGAATCCGGTTTTGTTGGTGGCGCAGTGCCACAAACACCAAGGCCTATCCGCACTGCCGCGCAGGCGCTGTCTCGATTCGGCGGTGGTGCGTTAAGCCGGATATTGCGTTAGGAGCCAATATGTTCAATAAACTGGCAGAGATAAAAGCCAAACTGAGTGATGTACTCTCAATGCTGCGTAAACTGGTGTGCATTGGGGAGGTCAGCATCGTTGACGCGCATCTGCGGCGCGTGAAGGTCACTTTCCCTGGGCTGCGATATCCCGAATCAGATTGGCTTCCTGTTCTGGGGATGCGCAGTAAAAGCGTCAGCATTTCGTGCAACTTTGAGGTTGGTGAGCAAGTGCTGTGCCTGTTCATTCCCAGTGGCTCGATGATGTCCGGCTTTGTGCTTGGCTCAATGGCCAACAAATCAGCAAAGCCTTATATCGCGAACATCGATAAGTTTGGGGTTCAGTTTAAAGACGGCACGCTTTTAGAATATGACCAGTCAACCCAAACGGGTGTGCTCAAGATTGGCGGTGGAACACCAGCCATCACCGTCAATCCCGACAAAGTATTGATTGATGCCAAACTGGAAGTAACTGGAGCCACCGAGCTTCTTGATACGCTCAAGGTCGTCAAAGCCACCACCTTGATGGATACGTTGACGGGAATGAAAACGGCCACCTTCACCGGTTTGGTGGGCGCGGCGGGTTACGGCAGTACCACTGGAGGAGCGGCAGTGATGAGCAGCGGCGCAATCATGCAAGGCTCAGTCACCATTAATGGGGTAACGGTCGCTGTGATTAGCCATACCCACAATGACGCTGAAGGCAGACCAACCTCCGGTGCAAATCAATAAAATAACAAAACGCTCTCAGAGCGATTCTAAGGGCGTTTAATTTCAATCTGGTGTGAATGTTCGAATATTTTTATTCAAACTCATTCAAACCGGATTTCAAACGAATTCAAACGGGGTACGCATGACCTACTCACTCAAATTTGCAGCAAGCGGGCGAAATATCGATTTGGTGTCCGATATTAAGCAGTCGCTTTTTATGATTGTGTACACGGGGAAAGGTGAACGGATTTACATGCCGGACTACGCGGCCGATGCATTAGAGTATGTTGATAAGCCTCAATGGGAAGTGCAAGGTCTGAAAGTCTCGATTGCCGAAGCTGTGGCAAAGTACGAGCCTCGCGTTAGGCTGGAAAGCATCATCGTATACCAAACCGATTTGCCACAAGGCATCATTGGCATTAAACTTTCTTGCCAAATTCTCGCCACGGGTCAAAGTGAAGTCTTCGATTTCACCAACGCCTAACCCTGCCGAACGGAAATTATCCCTATAGAAATCTCAGATACTGACTCCACTGATTAACAGGAGACAGTATCCATGGCCGAATTACTTCACGGCATCCGAACCATCGAATCGCTCACAGGTCCCATTTCGGTCATCGAAGTGTCGTCCAGTGTGATTGGTGTGTTCGGAACCTCTGAGTTGGCAGAGCCATTAAAGCTCTACCACACCACCAATTACGACGACGCGAAAAAAGTCTTCGGTGAAGGCACGTTGAAAAATGCCATTCGTCGTGTTCACAATTATGTGCCAAGCAACTCCATTATTGCCATCCCTCTAGGTAAAGACAGCGACTTCCCTGAAGTCGAAGAGCCTGCTGTCTCTGGCGTAACGATGAGCACGTCTAGCACCTCAATCTATATTGATGATGGTGCAAGCTTGCCTATCTCAATTTCAAACCCTCACGCCTATGACATTGCGTACAGCTCAGACAATGAAGCGATTGCGACCGTTGATGCGGTAACGGGTGTTGTCACTCCCGTGCAAGCAGGCGTTGCCAACATTACCGCATTAGTCACCTTTAACGATGGCGAGAATGATGTAGACGAAGCGCATGTCTATGGCGTGACGGTCGCTCAAACCAACCCGAGCGCAGGCAAGGTGATGAGTCCAGCAACGTTGGGCGATTCTGTAGCGACCGCGTTCTTAGGTGCTGACTCTCAACCAAACGCGTTAATCAACCCGTACGAGCAAACCGCTGTTTGGTCGATTGTTGATGAAGCCATTGCTTTGGTCGATAGCAGTGACGGCACCATTACGCCTTTGTCTGAAGGACAAGCCGTGGTCACGGTGACGCTCGCACCGAAGAGTAACTACAGCTACACCAACGATAACGATGTCACCATCAATGTGGGTGACGTAGCAGGCGTTGAGCTGACTTATGTACTGACAGTTTCTCGCGTGACCGATGCGCTGCTCGCGAAATTCATGGAAGCGCTGCCGCTGCTTCGCAAAGCAAAACAGACTTATGGCTTCTCATCCAAAATCAACATGGCTCCGGGCATCTTGCACAAGGATGGCGCGATGGGGCTTGCGGTTGCGGCTATCAGCACCCTTCGCGGTATTTGGGTGGGTGATATGCCTGAGCATATTTCAACCCCAGAAGAAGCTTACGCGTGGAAACAAAAGTACACCTCACAACGAGCGTATGTTGGTTGGCCGCGTCCGAAAGTGCTGGCTGAAGATGGCGCAACAGTTGTGGATTGGTACGCGCCAAGTCTGTGCGGATTGATTGCTCAGGTAGACCGTGACCAAACCGAGCAGAACATTGTGCCGGAGACGGGTTACTGGTGTTCACCATCGAACTATGTAATGGCGGATGTGATTGGCCCATCGATTGAGTTGGATTACATCCCAAGCGACCCATCGTGTGATGTGAACTATCTCAACGTGAATGGCATTACGACGCTGATGAACCACGGCGGTTGGAAGAACTTTGGTAACTACTCAACCGCGTTCCCAGCCAAAAGTGATTACCTGTCGTTTCTTTCGGTGCGCCGCACTGCGGACATCATTGAAGAGAGCATTGAAGATGTCACTCGTCAGTTCTTGGACTTTCCAATGTTCACCAGTCCCACCGATATTGCCAACACCACGTGTGGCCGCGTGAAAGATACGGTGAACGACTATCTGCGTTCGAAAGAAGGTACCGCTTTGGTGTACAGCAGTGTGTCGATTGATGCCGGTGATAACCCGCTCACCAATCTGATGCTGGGCAAAATTAAGTACCGCTATCGAATGACGCCGCCTGTACCCATGCAGAGCGTCGAGTTTGTCGCTGAAATTTACGTTGAAGGCTTGGAAAGCGCCTTTAGCAAACTGATTGCGTGAGGTAAGTCATGGCAGAGAAAAGTGTAGTCTGGCGTGACCAGATGACGTTCATCAATGAGACCCAATACGTTGGACGTGTGAAAAGTGCGAGCGCGGATTTGCAACGTAAGATGGCCACCGTGGGCGGCTTAGGTGGTCTGGGTGATGTGGAAGTACCCACTGGCAAATACGAAGCGCCAACGGCAACCATCGAGTTTCAGTCGGTCGCATTAGGCGATGTGAAACAACTGACCAATAACGACGGTTGGATAAAGCTGCGCATGACGGGCCAAGTCAGAATGCTGGATTCTGACACGGGCACAAAAATCATTGATGCCGGTATCACTCGTATTCATGGCTATGTGAAGAATCCGCCAGTGCCTGGATACAGCGATGAAGGCTCACCGTACACCGCCAACATTGCTGTGCACTTTATTGAAATCAGCAATACCTCGGGCCGTGTGTTCATGCTCGACATGCAAACGGGCACGAAATATCCGCCAGATGACCCTGGTCAATTTGGTGTCACAGTCACTTTGTAAGGAGCAGTTATGCGAGTTCGTAAGTTAGAGATAGTGGCTGATGGCATTCAAAAGAATGGTCAGCCTGTCACTAAAGCGCAGTTGGAATCGGTGGTTCGCAACTACAAACCGGACGCTCGTCCACCGGTGACCCCAGGTCACCCAACCAAAGGCAGCGATCAGATTGCCGCGTTGGGGCGAGTGTCCAACCTTCGAACCGAAGCTGGCAGTGGCGATAAAGCCGGAAAGACCGTGCTGGTTGGGGAAATTATTTACACCCCTGAAATGGAAGCTCTGGAGGATTCGGGCAAGTTTGAAGGCTTCAGCGCCGGTATCCATCCGGTGCCGGACAAAGACGGTGAATGGTACATGCATCACACCGCGTTCTTGGGTCAACTTCCTCCGGCGGCTGAAACCAAAACCCGTGATGTGGTGAACCTAAGCGATAGCGACTTTTGCGATGGCGCTATCTATCTCAGTGCAGAAGTCGGCACTCAGTCTGGCTCTGATGACAATGAAACAGGAATAACGATGAAGAAAGACGAACTGAAAGCGCTGTTAGGCGATGCCGTCAAAGAGCAGCTCGAAGCGATGGGTATAAAACCCAATACGCCTGCACCGGCTAAAAAAGACGGCGAACCAAATAAGGATGGTGAAGTCACCACCGATGGCGATAAGTCAAACGTTGCGGTCACCGCTATGCAAGACACGTTAGCTGGCGATCGCAAAGAAACGCTGACTGAACTCGCGGACTCTCGTGAGATGAGCGATGAGCTGCGCAAGAGCGTGAAAGCCATGATTGATAGCGCTTCTGCTATTGAGCTTTGCGCCTCGGGTGATGGCAACCGCTACAGCCAACTCAAAGGCATGCTGACAGCCATGCCAGAGAAGAAAGCGGCTCCAGCGAAACCATCGACGTGGGACCAGTTAACCCAAAACTTAGAGCTGGCTGATAACGGCGGCGCTAAAAAAGACAACTTTGATCCGGAGGGTTGGTAATGGATTTTGGAATGAAAAAGACCATCAAAGGCGCACCTGCAATTGTCGGTAGTTACAGCGGTGGTAACGTCATCCAACAAATGATGGTTAATGGCGTAGCCGATTTAGAGCCTGGTCATGTAGTCGTTATTGCAGATGGTGTCATTACGGCGCGTTGGAACGGTTCCCCTTTAATAACCGCGCAGGATGATGGCGCAGGAAACCTAACTGTTACTCAAGTTACGCTGGGTATTGTGACCACCAAACAAATGGAAGGTGATGCATCGGTTTCTACACTTCGCCTTGGCGCTTACCTTCGCGATCGCGTTGTGCTTGCCGATGGCAGTGCGCTTTCCGCTTCCAATGAGTTCACGTTGTCACTATCTCATCTATTCACTGAAGGGGCTTGGCTATGAGTCCGTTAGAGCAACAAAAAGCCAAGCAAGATGGCGTTTTTTCAAAAGCGCTGCGTGAAGCCTCCAACGCCTTTGTTCAGATAGGAGCACACCCGCGTACCTTGCTGCATCACTCACGTCGAAACGATTTGATTGAGCAAGCCATTGCGAAATTGCAAATCCTAAAACGTGAAGGCGATGCGTATCACCAACTGGGTCAGCCTGCAGTGAAAGCCTCCACTGAATCTATCCAAGATAAAAGCCTTGAAGATGATTCAACGTTGGGGCACGTCGGCTTTGTGAAAGTGGATGATGTGCCAGTGCCTTACACCACTCTTGTGTTTTCTGATGGTGATAACGAAGGCAAGTTCAGTTTGGGCATCAACAACCCATACGAGCAAGTTGTGAAGTATTCATCCAGTGACACTTCGGTGGCCGCTGTGGATGAGAAGACAGGCGTCATCACCCCAGTGGGTAATGGTGAAGTCTCCATTCAAGTGGCGTTTACCAAAAAAGGTGACTACCCACGTGTTGAGGACAGTTTCGGCTTAGTGATTGAAGATGCATCACCAAACGAGAACGCCCCATCAACGGATGGCTCACCACAACCCAGCGTCGATGCGCCTGAGTCAAGCTCAGAGAAGTAACCACTCCCATTAATGCACACAGCCGTTCAATAGGCGGCTGTTATAAAGAGAAAAAAGTATGGATATTATTGATATTTTACGCGGCCTGTTAGCGCCACAAGAATGGGCAGAGCTGCTGAATAAGTACAAAAAACGTAAACCGGTGCCAATGCGCATCCGTAATAAAGTGTTTGGCCAAGCCATCTTTTACCCAAGTGTGCGTATCCCTTGGAGTGTGTTGAAAGAAACCCTTTCGAATATTCCGGTGGTGCGTCGTGGCACCAAGGCTTATCAGCTAGGTGGTGATGATGTAGAGACACAAGCCATCGAGCCTCAAGGTTTCTCAACCGTGTCATATATTTCAGCGGCAGAGCTGAACAACATGAAAGCGTTAGGTTTACAGAACATTCAAAAGTTCTTCGACATGCTTCAGTTTGGCGTGATGCGCAAGATTGAGTTCTCCACCGAAGCGCTGTGTGCTCAGTCATTGACAGGTAAAATTTCTTACCCAATGAAAACCGCTGAAGGTGCCCTAGAGACGTTTGACGTTGACTATGGCGAGACGCTGCGCCACAACTTTGCAACCTCATTGAATGCCGCAGATGCGACGATTGAAATGGTCTATACCGCACTGCAAGAAATGGATGAAGCCATTCAGGCAAAAGGCTATGGCATTAACGTAGAAACCTTGTGTGGTAAAACGTTGTTTGCTCGTATTGTCACGCTGGCAGGTAAAAATCAATCTAACGTGTTGGATGTCAAAGTGAGTAAAGGTCAGGTGAATGTGGGTGGCTACATTATTAACCTTGAAAATGGTTCGTACGAAACCATGGCAGGCGGTCTCAAAACGCGCGTAAAAACCGTTGATGACGACAAGATGGTGATGGTTGACCTCGATGCAGGTCACAACCTTTACTACGCCGCACTGGATGATTTAGATGCGGGTCTTCAGGCGTTGCCGTTCTTCTCGAAAGTGAAAAAAGTGGATGATCCAAGTGGAGCCGATGTCTACACCATGTCTAAACCTTTGCCTGCGGTTGTCGTTGATGCCATTTGCTGGGCGGATAACGCTCTGGCGTAAGGAGCGATAATGGCTGTTACCCTTACCCAGTTAAGAGCGATGGTCACCCCCCAGGGAGTATCTGACTCCCTGGAGGAGCAAATCTATCAATCGTTAACTTACAACGATGGCAATAGCGCTCAAACGGCCTGCCAATCAGCGGCCCGTTGGTGCTATGCCTACCTTGGTCAAAAGAATGCACTCGCTCGATTCTACAGCGATGATGATAACGAAGTGCTGGCTGAAGCCATGACTCAAATGGCTATCTATGAGTTGGGTGAAATCAGTGAGTTTGATTTTGACGATCGCAAAGATGAAGCCATCGCATTAATCAATTCGTTGCTTGGTCTTAATAACGGCGCTGACAGTGGCGCTCAATACACAGGAGCTGCGATTGCCCGTGATAAAGAATCTCACATTATCGTCCCTTATCGCTCGGCTTCCCACCGACGTTATCGTTAATCACTACCCATTGCCAACTGAGCTGGGCAATGCGCGATACCAAAGCAGTAACTACTATTTTGGTGCCATTCGTGCCATGTTACTCGATGAAGAGGTCGCCTCAGACATTGAAATGCGACATGCCACAGCAATGACAGTGCCTTATGTGATTGAAGGCTCAGCCAATGACATTGCGTTTTACAACGATGTGATGGCGGACTTTGATTTAGAAATGCTGATGGAGCAGATGCTCAGTGCCACCGAGTTTGGCTTTATGCCGGTGGAGCTGATTTGGGAGAAAGACGGCTCTCAGCTTGTTCTTACCAATTCTGAGCAAAAACGTCCTGAAGACTTTCGTCTATTAAAAGATGGCACCTTGGTGTACAGCGCGGTGGACTACACCGCAAGAACACCGGTGACAGGTAAAGTCATTCCCGTTCTGCGCAATGCGACCACTGAGCGTCCATACGGTGAGACCATCTTAGAATCGGTCTGGCCAATCTGGCAAAGTAAGTGGATTAGCTGGGCTAACATCGAGCGCTTGGGTGAGAAGTATGCCATTCCGACTGCCATTGCATTGGCGGAGAATGCCAATGGCGAAACTGACTTGCAAGCGATTGCAAACTCATTGGCTCCTGTGATGAACGGCGATGCGGTTGCCCTGTCTGGCGTGAAAGAGATTGTTGCGCTCGATGCGAACGGCAAGGTGGACGAACTGCTGCGCACCATTGAATACATCGACAATAAAATCTCCAAGCGCATCACTGGGCAGACTCTCACAGGCGGTAACCAAAAGTACGGCTCTCGCTCTTTGGGTGAAGTTCACGAGCGCGCAGCCATGCGCGTCTCCAAGCGTGATGCTCGAATGGTGCATAAGACGCTTAACGATACGCTGTTTAAGTGGATTTTCTTAGCCAACGGTCGTGAGGGTAATATCAAAATCCGAGTGGATGAGGAGGCCTACAAAGCCATGTTGGAATCGGCTCTGGCGAATGGCTCAGGGGTTGAACCCGTACAAGGTTTTAATCAACGTCCAAGTCTGGAGTTTTCAGACGTACCAGGAAAGCATCTATGTCTGCTTTAAAGAGTCTCGACAAGAAAGAGACCAGTAACCTCACCAAATTACAGCGCCTCGAAAATGAGGCGTTATCGATGACGATTAAGAGCCTTTCAAGAGAATTAGAAGCGGCTTTCAAAGCCCATTCAAACCCTGACGATATCGATATTACCCAAGCCACCAATCAGTACACCAATCTCTACGCCGCATCGATGATGGTGAGTTGGTTACTTGGTCAGGCGCATATTAATAATGCCATCACTGAAGCTGAAGATAAGCCCATCGAGCTGACCTATGCCCCCATTTATCTTGCCGTGGATGATGTACCTTTTCAGGAAGCGATTGATTCACTCAAAGCGATGATACCGACCGATACCAAAGAGTATCGTCAAATGGAAGCGGCGATGAAACTTCGTGCTTTTACGGTTGCGAACGTCTCCAGTATTGATGCGGTAAACAGAGTGAAAAAGCGCTATGAAGCTGCATTAGAAAGCGGTGCATCTCGCTCTGAAACCTTGGGCAATATCCGTCAGCTTCTCGAGCAAGAAGGAATATCTGAAGCCAGCCCGTACTGGCTAGAGTTGCATTATCGCAACAATATGATGACGGCGTACAACTCTGGCCGCTGGACCCAGATTGCGAATAACGACTTGGTTGAGTTCCTGGTTTATTCGTCCGTGCTGGACTCGGGAACAACAGAGCTGTGCAGAAAGCTCGATGGCGTGATCAAACCTAAGGACGACCCGTTTTGGGAAAGCTTCTATCCACCAAACCACCATAAATGCCGAGCCACTGTGTCTGTACTTTCACGTAAGCAGTATGAAGCACTGCCTGCATCGATGCGACAAGCCTCAGAACAAGTTAGTGGTAAAGCCTTAGATAAAGATGCGGTTACAGGTAAAGAGCATCAGTTCACCAGTTCGCCATTGGTATCAATGAAAACATTGCCTGCATCGATGATGGAGCGAGCGCAAGAGTATGGACTGACGCAAAGCATCTTGAATTACTCTCAGGCGCAGAGTAAAAGCGTATTAAAGGAACAAGCCAAAACGGTGACCAAGCAAGGCTTGTCTGCGGCAACACTCAGCAAAGCGATAACACAATCACCCGAACTAGAGCCGTTCCGCGAGATGATACAGGATAAGCTAATCAGATCTCCCGATGAAGTGTGGTTGGTTTTTGATGACCTCAAGGATGGAAACTTTTTACCTAGCTTGCAGTTTATGCTTGAGCTTGATGACTCACTCAGAGCCGTAGCCTTTGCAAGTGCATACGATAGTAGCCAAATTTACCGGCTTGTCAGCATGACGACATCCGAATTAGAGCAACAGACATTTGTAACACTAAAAATGTAGCAGAGGTCTCCTCGCAGAAAGGAGCCCCCAAACTGGATAACTAATCATGCTGACTTAAAGCCGAACACAACTCTTCATTGATCGCATACGTTCGGCTTGAATAACGACTGGAAATCTTTCGTTCACTTTTACATTCGACATAACTAGAAACATTAGATTTAGTTTGGCCGAATGTTACGATCGTTAGTAGAGGCGCAATAACAACAAATATCAGTATCCCCACTTTGTTGACATTGCCGATATTTATTGAAAGGTGAAACATGTCTTTTAAGTAATAAATCGTCAGATAAGTACAGATAAGTAAACCACTATAACTCGCCCAAACATTCAACAAGCCGTCCACCTTTATCACTGAATTGGTTGAGAATGCTGAACCTATTTGTTCATAAATCTGAAAATAAGCTAGCCCCCCCAGCAACCCCAAAAAGATGACTCTTAAGTAGTTCATTGAAAATATTCCTTAACTGCTTCAGTAATCGTTTCTGAATAACCGTTACTTTCATCAACTACATCTAATGCGTTGCCAAGTATAAATGACGCTGCCGCAAACGTCATTCCACTGAATAAAACACCAACTGTTGTTGGTACTACAACAGCGGTGAACAACGCAGCTCCTACCAGTGATATAAATCCTTTAGCTAAATCGCTAGCCGTATTGACTCCAAGCTCTGCCAACGTCGCCTCATCACGTAAAATGTAATCGGCAGCATTAATTCCCACCGCAAACGCGATTTCAATACCTGCGTTAAACCGAACATACCGAACTGCACCTTTGAGATCGTTCAAACCGAGTCCAGCTTGAACCACTTTTGGATTACTTGCTCCCCACTTATTTCCTTGCATTAAGGTTTGTTGATGACGACGAAAATCACGAATAATCACCCAGTCTTGACCATGAATGTTTTTCGTTGATGATTTAACACCGAGCCCACCCAGCCCTTTTGCAGTAGCGTAAGCTTCCGCTGTTCCTTTAGCTAAATCACTATAAGACTTAGTGGTGCCTATCGTTTCTTTCCCACCTAAATTGCTGTATAGCTCTTGGGCTTCCTCCAACGACAGCACCGCGATACTCACTATCGGTTTCACATACTCTATCTGGATGTCTTTCTTACCTTCTGGCGCTAAAGGGTTATAAGGTGGCCAATACATATTTTCTGCGGCGATCTGTGGTTTATTGCGTGCTTGCACCTCGGCAAACGCTCTATCATTGGCCTCCAGATTCGCTTTTCGCTGTGCTTCCAGCCTTTCTTTGGTGGTTTTTCTCGAAGGCTCAGGTGGTGTAACACTCCGAGTCATGGGCATAGCAGATCCCAATGATGCAAAATTTTTGGCTTCAGCCATTCTTAGAGCGGCAGCACTCTTGTCCCAATCTCTCTGCATTTGGCAAGAGCCGCATTTACAGAGCTCTGGATTTTGACCCACAGGACATTTGTACAGTTTATTTTTATCAAACATATCGTATATAGGCATTGAAGATCTCCTGACTGACATTGAATTCCATTTTCGCATGATAACCTTAAAAATCGACAGGCAAAAATTTGCCCGCTGCCCACTTTATTATTTATGTGTCCTCAATAAATAAGACTGGATGGTATGGTGTGCCAGAGTTAGTGTCGTGGTCTCGTTCATTGCAGGGGATACAACATGTTAACGATTGCACCTGGGGCACAAAAGCTTGTACAAACGATCGCAACCTATTCGCGTTATGGCGCGGTAAAACCACACATCATTGCCGCGCAACACCCCGAATACAGTGAACATCATATTGCTTTTGTACTGGAGCAGCTCGCACAAGTGCCATTCGCCGATTTACACCACCTGATTAAAAACACTAACAACTGTATATAATGACAGTATTAATGGTGATAAACTCTCTTGGTGTTTTGATGCCTTGAGTACCTGAGACCCAGAGCCTTTTAATAAAGGAATTGGAGAGGAAGCAGCAAAACGCCGCCAGCTTTAATTCGTTATGGCTGGCGGCTTCACTCGCTCTTTGTATTCAAGGCTCTTGCAACAGGAGATTAGAATGCACCAACACACTCTGCACGATGGTCGTGCAACCCTCATTCATGCCGACTGTTTAACTTACCTTAAAAAACTTGAAGACAATTCTGTGGATCTGATTTTAACCGACCCGCCATACTTCCAAGTTAAACGTCAAGCCTGGGATAACCAGTGGCCAGATGTCACTTCATTTTTAGCGTGGCTAGATGAGGTACTACTCGAATTCTGGCGAGTACTTAAACCTTCAGGAAGCCTTTATTTGTTCTGTGGTTCAAAACTTGCCAGTGACACGGAACTTCTCATCAGAAATCGTTTTGAAATGTTTAACCATATCATCTGGGCTAAACCATCAGGCCCATGGCGCAGAATGCACAAGCCTGATTTGCGTATGTTCTTCCCGGCAACCGAGCGTATCTTGTTTGCTGGCCACTATAATGCTGAAGGTTATGCAAAAGGCTGCTCAGGTTATGCCTCTCAGTGCAGCGAGTTAAAGAAACAAGTGTTCAAACCATTGATGGATTATTTTATTGAGGCTCGTCAACAGCTCGGAGTGACAGCGAAAGAAATCAATGAGGCTACAGGCACTCAAATGTGTTCACACTGGTTTAGTGAAAGCCAGTGGACATTACCAAGCAAAGAGCAGTACCAGAAGCTGCAACGGCTCTTTGCCAACAAAAAAGGGCTGTTGGCCAAAACACATGGCGAACTGGTAGAAGAGTATGATGCCTTAAAAAACAGCTATCAAAGTTTGGTTTTGGAATACGATGATCTAAAAGCCCAATACGAACATTTACGCCGCCCGTTCTCTGTCACCAGTGAGGTGCCTTATACGGATGTATGGCAGTTTGCTCCTGTGCAATATTATCCTGGTAAACATCCTTGTGAGAAACCGCAAGACTTACTGCAACATATCATCACCGCCAGCAGTCGTGAGAACGATGTGGTGCTCGATGCATTTATGGGCAGTGGCTCAACCGGTAAGGCTTGTTTGAGTTTGAATCGACGTTTTATCGGTATTGAAATGGAAGAGGAAACATTTGAACAAGCGTTGGCGTCGATAAAAAATATTAAATGTTAGTCCGCAACTTAAAAGAAAAGGCGCTTGATTGCGCCTTTGTTACCTTCAATAGTCATCTAATTGCCACTGGCATATTTTAGCCAATACGAGACCTGATATTCCTGAACTTCGCATAACTCACTCAGATGCTTGATAACTGTACAGCAAAGTTGGTGGGTATCTGACTCAAGATATGAAGGTTCCAAGCGGCACATCAAATGGCCACCAACAGAAATCAAGTTAATGAATCGACCAACTAAATCGGTCGTTTTCATTGAGTCGTGTTCAATGACTTCACTCAGTATGGCGAGATGGCAAAATACATCTCGGCTGGTATCCGTTGCGTGTTTACCATTACATGTGTGATCAATAAACTCGGATAACGTATCAACTAGGTTACGATACAGTTCATTGTTGTATTTCATAATTCCCCTGAAAATTACATCCACATACGTGGTGAGTTTGAAATCCCTAAGCGCTGTTCTGCTTCGTAAACCCTATTCGCATATGCTGCCTTAGCCGCAGCTTTGCTAGGATAAGATTTGGTATTTCCATCGACATCAATCACTTCGTATGAGATAGATAATACCATTCCATTGGCGTCAAGCTCTTCGACAAGAACAAGACTGCAACCGTGTTCGGGTGGTAGTAAAAGTGTTCTTCGCGCCATTTAATTTTCCCTCAATTCATAAAGATATAGCCATTAAACAATACATCACTTCTGGTTTCTAGTTGTACAACCATTCGTCCGCTTCGTTGAACATTTCTTCTAAAATCTCGTGGGCTTTCTCCTTGTTGTCTTTATTCTTGTCCATAATCTCAAGGTGATTATTTTCACCCTTACGTATACGAATCCGAACATCAGGATTAAGTACCGATAAGCGCCTTTGAATTTCCGGTTCAATCAAAGAGAACTTGTCTTTTGGTAAACCATCCGCTTTAACGATCATTTCAACACGCATAACAAACCTCGCCTCGAATTATACTGTATAGATAAACAGTATAATTATTTTTAGCCGAGGTCAACATGATCCATATCCTTCCATAGATCATCCATCACATCGTGGAGGGTTTGTTTGAGTTGTGGGGTCATATCTCGAAGTGCTGCCACTAAAGTTTGAGCCATCACATCCGGTTCGGTACTGGCGGATTCAATCTGAATGACGGGAGCAAAACTGACCTCAACGGTCGCTGGTGGTTGATTGATGATGGCTCTTGATTGAGCGCTTGCTGACTGTACGGTTTGTTCAACCTGGGCAACGGCTTGCTGGTTAACTTTATCGTCTCCACCATTGAAAACGTCATACAGCCAGCCTGCAATTTCATCACCTGCAATCGAGCCACCTATTGTTCCAGGGAGTGCGCCCACACCACCAAATAAGGCACCAGTCAGTCCACCAAGTCCACCGCCTACGGTAGAGCCGATACTACGCCAAACGCCTTCGGTATCACCATCCATTGCACTCATTCCGATGGATGCAGCGTTGAGCGCTGTACCAATAACAGGAAGCTTTTTGAGAACACCTTTACCACCACCTAATGCCTTTTGGCCTGCTGTAGACCAAAAGCTCGGTCCTTTGGCAACGTTCGCCACAGGCTCTGCTGCAGATTTGGTAAACAGCCCACTAAACATACCCGCAGGTTTGAAAGCACCTTGAGATCCCATTGCCGTGCCGAGAATTTTACCGACAGCTTTTTTACCTAACCGGCTTAAAAGTAAGCCGCCAAATGCAGCGGTTCCAACAGCTCCAGCAAGACCAGCGTAACCTAATGCGGAGTTATCGTTCATCGCTCCAGTAGTAGAGCCTGTTACATTAGAAACCGCATTCCCTAAGCCATCAAACTTATCAATTAATTTGGCTGCACTGTTAGATACGGTATCAGTCATTGAATTGAATGATTGTGTGGCTTTGTCTATGGATGTGGATATGCCTTTCGCAGCATCATCAAGTGAGTCCACACCTTCAAATACTTTAGCGCCTTCTTGCATCCCTTGCTGCATTGCATTTAAGCCTTTGGTGCCAATATCCTCAGACATAATGGTGCCACCAATCGCTTCAAGAATTGGTTTAACTGCGGCGGCATCTGTTTGGCTTACACTATTGACCAATGCCAACAATGCAGCATAGTTATTACCAGGAGCGGTTCCAGTTGCCACGTCATTGCGAACTCGGTAAGCGGCCTCCTTTATACGGTTGCGTAAATCGACATCCTCAATTGCATCAACGGTTCCTGCTTTGTCACCTTCACCAACAAGCTTGGCAAACTCACCTTCATCACTGAAACGAGCCATAAAAGATTCTTTGAATGAGTCCCCAACCTTATCAGTGTTCCAAACGCCTGCTTGACGTGCCCGAACGATGGAAGCTGCAAATTGGTCGAATGAAATCTTATCGCCAAGCAAAGGTGAGTATTCAGCAAAGGTGTCGAGTAAATCCCCGTTAGCATCACCAACCATTGAGCTGGTGGCGTAGAGTTTATTCGCCGCTTCCTCAATGCTGATACCAAAGCCTTTTGAAATATTGGCAAGTGCTCGAACGGTTTCAGGGGATGAATAGTCAGGGAAGATCTTTTGCAACTGGATAGTCGCTTTCGTTAGTGCCTGAGTGTCTTCTTCGCCCAAGTTCTGCTGCTTGGCTAACGCTTGAGCTGCAAATATGCTCTCCTGGTCTGCTCCATACATGCGAATTAAGTCTGTACGGAATTGACGTTGGGATGCTGATTGTACCTCCTCAAGTGAATAGCTACTGCGAGCAGCGAGAAGGCGCTCATTTCTTGCCTTATCGTTGCCTGCCCAAGCAAGTCCTGCTGAAGCCATAGCGCCGCCAGCAATCGTGCCTATCTTCTCTATATGCTGTAGAGCACTCCCTTGTTGCTTTAGTCCTTGGTTCGTTTTTTGGATTTCAGCTTGCAGTCGTCTTTCTTCCTGAGCGATGTTATTAACATCGACGCCCGTATTTTTAAGTGTTCGTCCAAGCCGCTCCAGCTCACGCTCTTGGGCTGTGATTGCTTTTTTGTTTTTGGTTTCTTGTTGATTCAATTCCTTCAGAGCGTTTTCGGCTTTCTTAAATGCATCAACATCAGCGGTGGTTTTCTGTAGCTGCTTAAACTCTCGCTCCAGCTTTTTCGACTCATTCTCAATCTTCTTTGACTGCTGCGTAAAGGCGTCTTTAACCCCAACAATGAGTTCTAATGCGTACCCGCTGTTATTACTTGTTGCCATGGTTAAAGACCTCTATGAAGTAGTTGTATTGCGCCCAATCGGTATTCATTAGCTCTCCGACAGAGACAATGCCTATTTTCTTATTCGTCAGTAGGTGAAAGGATTGGTCAAAGATTCTCGATTTGATTCGAGCGAGATTCAGCTCTTTCCCATCAAGTGAGCCAGATTGATGTGCTCTTCGTACGGCAGGTTAATGAGCATATCGACAGGAACGACCACTTCACTTTTCATGCTGAGGTTCGTAAGCTTTCCGTGTTCATCTCGCTTCTCATCAGTACGCTCACCAAACACCAAAATGCTCGATGCAATGTGCGCGGTGATGGCATCGTTTGACTCAAACCCGTATTGCTCTTTGGTGAAGCGTACTGCTTCAATTCGGTCTTTCACCAGCGCTTTACGAACCCGTTTCGCACAATTGAGTTCCATGCCGCCAAAGTGGATTGGGGTATTCAAAATACAGAGTTCAAATTCCATCATTGCTCGTGCAATGTCTTCCAACGTAAAAACCTTAGCTTCCGGTTTCAAGGCGGTTTCAACGGTGTTTTTAGTTTTATTTTCAGTGCTCATGACTCAGTCTCGATGTGAGTTATTCAGAGCCTGCATTGTGTCTTTATATAACACTGTCATCTGCCGAACGGAAATTAAGTTCTCGATGCTCGATATCCTGTAACCACTGGATAAACGAGACGTGATGATGCTTCCCAAAATCTTAAAGCAAGACATTCGACTAAGAACATTAAGCTGCCTGACTACCGAGGAAATGAACGATCTTCGCTCAGCTATTAAAGGGTTGCAGGTGCTTGATATTGACCATGTGCATGAGTCATATCTGCCATGGCTAGCTTGGTGGTTTCGTGTTGATACCTGGGATGATGCTTGGAGCGTCGAAAGAAAACGGGAAATCGTTAAAGATGCTCTGGCTCTCTACAAGTACAAAGGCACGATTTGGGCAGTAGAGCGAGCACTAAGCCTGACAGGCTTTGACCCTAAACTGACGGTATGGCACAAAATGCAGCCTCTGGGTACAAAAGGCACGTTCTTGGTTGAAGCAACTCAAGAGCAAGGCGGTCTGACTCAAAAGGATTACGAAAATGTAGTTACTTTAGTAGAAAGTAATAAACAAGGCTCCCAACACTGGAACATGATTGTGCGAAATCCCATAAGCCGTGGTGGACTCTATGCAGGTATACGGACTCGCAGCCGTAAAAGAATAACCGTAACTCTAATGGATTAATTATATGACCAATGAAGCTTTAAAATCAGCGGTGCTCACGCATGTAGGGATGGCAAAATTAGACGCTGCATACCAAGCGGGTACGAAAGTGAATATCGTTGAGATGGCTTTGGGAAACTCGAATCTTGAGTACGTGATACCCGACCCAACGTTTACACAACTGGTCAATGAATTTGGCCGTCAGGTTATCAATGAGGGTAATACAACGGAGAGCTGGATCAATGCCCTTGTCTATGTAGACAGCGTACGATTTGCAGGAGAGACCATTCTTGAGTTTGGCTTGTATGATGATGAAGGAGACTTGATTGTCTACAGTTCCTACACTCCAAGTTTAGTGCCATCACTTGAGCAGGCTTACATCCAGCTTGAAATCGAGTGCTCCGTTGATTTGTATAATGCATCCGTGGTCACTATTGAAGTCACCCCCATTTATCCTCAAGCTACAGAGCTAGAGCGGGGAATCGCTAAAATCGCAACGAACGCTCAAGTTGTTGAGGGCACGAATGATAATACGTTCTTAACCATTAAGAAGTTTCTTTACGCGCTCGATGTTGCTCACGTTATGGACAGGTTGGTTAACAACTTGTGGCTTAAGTTTGCGGCGAAAATCTTTCCAGTAGGTGGGGCTATTCCATGGTTTACCGATGTCGCACCCGAAGGATTTGGTATGTTTAAAGGTCAGGCATTTGACGTCAATGTGTATACCGAATTGGCTAAGGTATTTCCTAACGGCATTATCCCGGACATGCGTGGTTGTGGTGTAATTGGTAAAGAGGACGGAGAAGCAGTAGGTGCTTATGAAGAGGGTCAAGTGAAAAACCACGGGCACCCAAATTCAACGGTAAGCAGTATTGATTTAGGATCTAAAAATACCGCGAATGGTGGTAATCACACCCACTTCTCAGGCATCGCGGCTTTTGGTGGTGGTTCTCACCGTTACCAAACTGACGTAAATGGATCTGGTGGAAATATTAATACTAGCGCTGCAGGTAATCACTACCACTCTATCCCAATGGGATCTCACGCCCATGCTGTCACAATTGCACTGTTTGGTGCATTGAAAAATACGATCAACCATCGCAAAATTAACTGGATTGTAAGGCTCGCATAATGGAAACCTTCTTTAGTACATCTAAAACCGTTAACGTTTCACGCATGACTCGAGACGGTTGGTGGATTGAGAACACCGTAGAGCACGTAGTAAAAGGCACTGCGTTAGGCTCTGATTTTACTCAAAATATATACACACCATCAACGCCCAGCATGATTGCTCGTTACGACCGTGAATTAGATGCATGGTCTGATGAGATAGAAGATATGACCTGGAAAGAGTATTACAACGAGAATGGCCAACGATTTGTCGTTGGCTCTCCCAATGGGCAGTATCCAGAAAGCGCGATTCTTCTGGCTCCGCCGGAATATGATGCAGATATTCAAACCGTTTTGTATCAAAATGAGCAGTGGGTAATTTACGATATCCTCATTGGCCAGAAGTTTTACGACGAATATGGACAACAATTTATAGTCTCAGATTATAATTTTGAGTTACCAGATAAGCATACGTGGGAAGAGCCGCTACAGGCTGAAGATGGTTATGCGGTAAAACTCATTAATGGGCAATGGCAGTCCTTTATCGATCATCGCAACAAAGTCGCTTATGCCAAAGATCGTGATGAGGATGAAAACTACCTGATTGAAGAGCTTGGAGAACTACCTGAAACGCACACTCTGATAGAGCCTGAACTCTATGATTCTTGGCTTGATGGCATTTGGCAATACGACGTTAAACGCCACTACCCATTTAAAGCGTCAGAAGAAAGACAATGGCGTAATAGTGAATTAGCTAACGTATTGGATCGTATTGACCAGTACGAAAAAGACCAAGCTTATCCTGTTGAGCTCCGCACCTCACCAATTAAAGCAGAAGCAGATTATTTAAGATTACTTCAGGACAGAAAAGCTCTAAGTGATTACCCAGAGTCGATTGATTTCCCATTTGGCGAACGTCCAATGTTGTTTACATTGAAATAAATATCAAACGAGGGAGAAACATAGCTTGAAGGCGCGAAACTATCGCGTCTTTTTTATTTTCGTTACGCACTCACATTATTCAATTTTAATGTGGCTATATTTCGTTAAATTTCGCTTTGTTCCGCTTAATCTCGCATTGAAAAGTGTTTTAACTATTACGTTTAGAATGTTTTAATGCTCGCTCGCCGCTGTCATGTCGGCCAATGTTTTGGCAATCAAGGCCGTTGATTCGATACTGTAGTCGGTTGGAAAATGTTCGCTTGAGGATTGGGCGAGATATTTTTGTCTTGAGACGGTAACGATTTCTGGCGCTAAAGTCTGCGCTTTGAGCTCCCTTATAAAAGCTTGGGCGATGATGCTTGAGGCGCCAATAATGAGGTATTTCATTGTTATCACTCTCTGTTTTTACAAACGCCATTACGGCATTGAGCATGGCTAAACCAGCGAGATATCGACATGCGATGTTTTGCAAAAAGGAGATAAATTTGGTCGCTAATCCATTTTAGGATGGGCAAGCGCGTGATGAATAACCAGCGATGTTTGTTGACTAAACGCCAAGCTAGAACGGTTACATCCAGCCCATAAAGCAGATTGCCTTGTTGATCTAAGCCATGCAGTATCGATAACGCCTTGCTTTTGTCGATAGAAGGAAAGCTACGCATAGCATCGCCGTCATTTATGTCGATAAGCTGAACCCGACCATGGTGATCGAAGGTTTTTAATGAACGCATTTCATTGCAGCATAAAGGACACTGCGCATCGAAAAAAATCACTAAAGATGGGATACTCATATGTATGTCGTCAGCCTAAAAGCCCGTTAATAACATATTTGTACGTTCAGTCTTCAGTGTAAGATCAAGCTAGTGTTTGGTTTGCACTCAATTCCAATCTAACGCCAATCCCCCCTGAGTTCGGCGACTTTTTGTTGCATCACTTGTGTTGTTGCCTCTTTTGGTGGGACGGGCTCGCCAGCTTCAATTTCTATATGTGACCAAAAACGAGTCGGTAGCCCACAGCAGGCACGCCCTTTGGCACGGCTAAAATAGCTTCCCCACAATCCCTTCAATGCCATGGGGATGGCAGGCACAGAGCTGCGTTTTAAAATAATATCCATCCCGCGCATGAAATCGCTGATTTCGCCATCCGCGGTTAACCGTCCCTCTGGGAAAATGCAGACGATATGCCCCTCTGCCAATGCTTGTTCTACATCGTTAAAGGCTTGGCGGATAGAACCGCGACGCGTTGCGGAAATAGGTATCACGCCTGCACGTTTCAAAAAGCGACGAAGTGGCGGCAAATTGGCGTAATCCTCTTCCATCACAAAACGAATTAAGCGAGGACAAACCGCGCTCAGCAACAGTGCATCCATATAGCTAACATGATTGCACACCAGCAGTGCTCCGCCCTTTTCAGGTAAGTGATGAAGATTTTTGTGGCTGACTCGATACATGGTATGCGTGAGCATCCACATTAGAAATCGCACCAAAAAGACCGGGACTTGGTAGCATAAATAGAGTGCAACAAAGCCATTAAGCAAAGCTAATATAATGAAGAACTGAGGGATCGTAAGCTCAAGAAAGCTCAAACAGACAATCCCTAATAGTGCGCTCGCCACCATAAATAGTGAGTTGTAGATATTCAAAGCGGCAATGACTTGTGCGCGTTGAGTGACTTTAGCACGCTGCTGCATTAGCGCATATAAAGGCACAATGAAGATGCCACCGCAGACGCCAATCAACAATAGGAAAAGAAACATCGGCCATAGTGATTGGTAGCTGATAAATTGATAAAAATCAGTAAATTGAGGTAATTTGTCTGGCACGGAGGTTGCCATTAAATAGCCAAATAATGTAATGCCAAAACTGCCGATAGGCACGATGCCGATCTCTATTCTATGATGCGATAATTTGTCACAGGTCAATGAGCCAGTGGCAATGCCAACAGAAAACAGTGCTAGCAAAAAAGAAACGGCGCTCTCTGTGCCATATAAATAGTGATGCGTGAAATTTGGAAATTGAGTTAAGTAGGCAGCACCTAAAAACCAGAACCAACTGATCGCCATTACGCATTGGAAAATAGTACGGTCTTGTTTGGCAATCGCAATGGTCTGCTTGGTTTGCTTAATGGGCTGCCAGCGAAAAACGAGATCGGGTGCGCAAGCAGGAGCTTTAGGAATATGACGGCTGGCTAAATAGCCTAATAACGCAAATAGAACCACCGCGCCAGCAGCCACGTATTTAGTGTGGGGCATCGAGGCAATGAGCCCTGCGCCCAATGTGCCTAATAAAATCGCTAAAAATGTGCCTGTTTCTACTAACGCATTGCCCGGAACCAATTCATTCGGCTTGAGTTGTTGCGGCAGTAAAGCGTATTTGACTGGACCAAAAAAGGCCGATTGTGTCCCCATTAAAAACAGTAATAACAGTAAAATGGCGTAACTCTCGGTCATAAAACCGATCGCGCCAAGACACATGATGCCAATTTCAGCCAATTTCACTTTACGAATGAAAGCGGATTTTTCGTACTTGTCAGCAAGCACACCAGCAGAGGCAGAAAAAAGGAAAAAAGGAAGAATGAATAGCCCTGCAGCAAGGTTAATAAATAAATTACTGGAAACCGGTAACACGTTCGCTCCAGCAAACGCGACCAATAGCAGCAAGACATTTTTAAAGATGTTATCGTTAAATGCGCCAAAAAACTGGGTGATGAAATACGGAAGAAATCGTTGCTGAGTCAGCAATGAAGATTGAGATTGACTCATTGATGGTCCTTATCGCGCCCAGTGATTAAGATAGTTTGAGAGTAGGTTTTCAATCAGCTCTTTCCCATCGATGGGTTCGGCGGCGAAAAATTTATCATCTACGCTTAATAAGGTAATACCATGTACGCCAGACCACAGGACTCGGCTTGCTTGCAGCACTTCTTGTTGCGAGTGTTGTGGAGCAAGGATGGTCAATAAACCTTCAAGCATGGCGGTCATGTTGTCGATGCGCTCTGCTTGCCACTGGGGAAGTAGTTCACCATTCATATTATGTTCAAAAATAAGTTGCCAGCGATTGGGGTGCAACTGAGCAAAATCGTGGTAGCAATAGGCTAATTTATACAACGCTTCTTTTGGATCGCTACACTTACCCACCACTTTTTTCGCTTGCGAAGAGAGTTCATCTAAGGTTTGAGCTACCACATGCAACAATAAAAGATTGTAACTGCCGAAGACATTGACCAAAGTGCTAGGTACGTAGCCAATCATGGTTGCGATTTTACGCAGGCTAAGCTCGTGATAAGTGTGATTTTGAAGAAAATGCTTCGCGGTCTTGAGTGTCAATGCAATCAGTTCTTCTCGGGTGTGATCGTTTCGTCTGGCCATGGTTACGTATCAATTATGAACAACGTTCGATATTCTAGTGGGGTGGTGTATAAGCGTCAACTTATGGACGGTTAATTTGCAATATTCTGATACATGTCTGCGAGAAGCAACGGTTTTCTTGTCTATCCGAAGTGGTTATGATGAGTAAGCCTCAATAATTATAACCCTAAGGAAAAACATGAAACGTTTTTTTTCCCTTGTAGCACTGCTGATGGTTGCTGTTGCGATCACACCGATAGCAGAAGCAAAGAAATTTGGTGGTGGTAAATCGTTTGGTAAAAGCTATAAAACGGCTCCAGCTCCCAAACAGCAGACTCAAAAAAATGACACCATTAAGCAAGATCAAGCAGGTAAAGCTGGTTCGACCAAAAAAGGTCTGATGGGCGGATTACTGGGTGGTTTACTCGCTGGTGGTCTACTAGCGGCTTTCTTTGGCGGCGCGTTTGAGGGTATTCAATTTATGGATATTCTGATCTTCGGCCTGATTGCTTTTGTGCTCTTTAAACTGATGCGCGGTATGCTTGGTGCGAAGCAGGGTAGCATGAATCGGCAGCAGCCTGCGTTTGGTGGCGTGAATAACCGAACGGAGTTTGAACAGCCGAACGTGCACAATTTTGAACAACAGCCTCAAGCCACGGGTGGTTTTGGAGCGAATGCACACAGCGATATCCCACATAACTATCCAGCCGGTTTTGATAAGGCCGCTTTCATTAATGGTGCGCGTGAGCACTACCGTATTTTGCAAGGTGCTTGGAACCATAACCAACTTGAAACTGTTGAAGAATATGTATCGGCGAGCTTGTTTGAAGATTTAAAACAAGAGCGCGCAAAGCTAAACGGTGAACAGCACACAGATGTGATGTACGTAGACGCTGAAGTCGTTCGCGCCGATTACGATGCAAGTAAAGCGCAGTTGAGTTTGCAGTTTACTGGCCGCTACCGCGATTCCGTGGAAGGCATTGAAGAAGATATTAATGATGTGTGGCATTTAGAGCGTGATTTAACCGTACCTAATGCACCTTGGTTGATTGTCGGCATTCAAGGCTAAGACTTTTCACGATGGATCCAAAACGCCCAAGTTTGTCTTGGGCGTTTTGCTAGGTCACTAAGCTAATTTAGCCGTTGTTTCAAAGGCTTCTAATTTTGAAAGATAAGGTGTTAAATCACCAATATTGCTTTTCACCCAATCGGCACAGTAATAGGTATCTAAATAACGTTCGCCGCTGTCGCATAACAGCGTCACGATGGAGCCTGTTTCACCTCGTTGTTTCATCTCACTGGCAATTTGCAAAACCCCATAAAGATTGGTTCCGGTAGAAGGGCCTGCTTTGCGGCCGAGTAGTTTTTCCAACCAATAGATCGTAGCGACACTGGCGGCATCCGCAACGGTACGCATTTCATCGACTACGCCGGGAATAAAACTTGGTTCAACTCGTGGACGACCAATTCCTTCAATTTTGCTACCACACTGCAAGGTTAAGCTTGGGTCTCGGCTTTTGAAATAATCATGAAATACCGAGTTTTCAGGGTCGACGACGCACAGTTTGGTATTGTGTTTTTGGTAGCGAATAAAGCGGCCTATAGTTGCTGAGGTTCCGCCTGTGCCCGGGCTCATTACAATCCATGTTGGAACGGGGTGATCTTCCATTTGCATTTGGTTAAAAATACTGTCGGCAATATTGCTATTACCACGCCAGTCGGTCGCACGTTCAGCATAAGTGAACTGGTCCATATAATGGCCATTCAGTTCTTTGGCTAAGCGGTGTGATTCGGCATAAATTTGATCAGAGCGATCGACTAAATACGCTTGGCCGCCATAAAGCTCAATCTGCTCAATTTTTTTTCGTGCAGTACATTTGGGCATTACAGCAATAAAAGGCAAGCCTAGTAAACGGGCAAAATAAGCTTCTGATACCGCAGTACTGCCCGATGAAGATTCAATGATAGTAGTTTCAGGGCCAACCCAGCCGTTACAGATGGCATACAGAAAAAGAGAACGGGCTAGGCGGTGTTTGAGTGAACCCGTAGGATGCGTACTTTCATCTTTGAGATAAATATCGACTCCAGCGACACAAGGCAAATCGAGCTTGATCAGATGAGTATCGGCCGAACGTTGGTAGTCCGCTTCTATTTTTCGAATTGCGTTGTTAATCCATTGATGATCGGTGCACATGGTTCTCTCTCCATCGTTATTATGAGGGTAATTTACCCTTAATTTGAGAGAAAAGCTTTGCTATGTTGCCTGTCATTTTGTAGTTTTAGAGAAAATTATTCTCTTATTCTGGGGGAGCTATGGAGCTTGATAGAATTGATCGCATGATCCTCTCATTACTGCAACAAGACAGCACTTTGTCGCTAAATGATTTGGCTGAAGCGGTGAACTTAACCACCACGCCTTGCTGGAAGCGATTGAAAAAGCTCGAAGAATCTGGCGTGATTGCGCAGCGAGTTGCCCTGCTTGACCCAGAAAAATTAGATTTGAGTTTTACCGCGTTTGTGTTGATTAAGACCAGCGATCACTCGCACGAATGGTACAGCCATTTTGTCGTGACTGTGTCTGAGTACCCTGAGGTGATGGAGTTCTATCGTATGGCGGGTGAGTACGATTACATGATGAAAGTGTTGGTCAAAGACATGAAGTGTTTTGACCAGTTTTATAAAAAACTGGTCAATGGCGTGAAAGGGATTAATAACGTGACTTCAACCTTTGCAATGGAGTCATTGAAGTACACTACCCAATTGCCTCTGGCATAGCCTGCTCGTCCGAGTCTTTTTATTTGGTGAAGCGCATCACACCTTCTTGCACTGCTGTTGCGACTAAATCTCCTTGGCGGTTGTAAATCTCGCCACGCACTAAACCACGGGTATTGCTGGCCGTAGGGCTTTCTATTGCGTAGAGCAACCATTCATCCATTTTGAATGGGCGGTGGAACCAAATCGAATGATCAATCGTCGCGACTTGAAAGTTAGGTGTCATCAAAGAGACTTTATGAGGATGCAACGCTGTAACTAAAAACCCCCAATCAGACGCGTAACCGAGCAAATATTGATGGATGAGTTGGTTGTTTGGCAACTCACCATTAGCGCGTATCCACAGGTACTGTTTTGGCTCCGCTTTTTGTGGTTTGAGCGGGTTAATTACGGTCACTGGACGCATCTCAATCGCTTTTTCGCCACAAAAAACCTTTTTTATTTTTTCAGGTAATAAGTGTGCAATCTGGGCTGCCAGTTCAGATTCAGAGGCAAAATTTTCAGGACCAGGGATGTCAGGCATGGTGTTTTGATGTTCAAAACCGGGCGCTTCACCGTGATAAGAAGCAGTGAGATAGAAAATCGGCCGACCATTCTGAATGGCTTTGACTCGTCTGGTACTGAAACTGCGTCCGTCCCTTAAATTCTCAACATCATAAATGATTGGTTTTTCAGGATCCCCGGGGTAAAGAAAATAGCTATGAAATGAGTGAACAGTGCGGTCGGAATCAACCGTATAGCGAGCCGCCGAGAGTGCTTGGCCAATCACTTGCCCACCATACACTTGTGGCAGACCTAAGTTCTCGCTCTCACCTCGGTATAAACCTTCTTCTAGCTTTTCCAGTTGCAGCAAATCCAATAGTTCATTTAATGGTTTACTCATAGACCCTCACCGAGATTCTTAATGTAATTATTATCATTGTTGACTAAGTCAATATCTTGTTAATACCAAATGGACGACCATGACAGCAGATAAAACCGAACCTATAATCATCACCTATCTAACATCATAACTGAGGTTTTATCCTTATGAAAAAGGCACTGTTGCTGATTATGTCGTCTGTTTTGGGTCTAATGCTTGTGGGTTGCCAGTCAGCGCAAAAACCAACCTCTTCCGAGAGCAATATTCAATCTATCATGGGTACGGTTTCGTACCGTGAGCGTATTGCACTGCCGGATAAGGCGCTTGTCACTATCACTTTGCAAGATGTTTCATTGGCTGATGCACCCGCTAAAGTGATCGCAAAACACCGCTTTGAAACTAACGGAATGCAAGTGCCGCTTCAGTTTGACTTGGCATTCGACAACCGAAAAATTGATGCTCGCCACCGTTACAGCGTCAGTGCTCGCATCGAAGTAGATGGAAAACTGCGCTTCATTACGGATACCCATTACGCCGTGATTACTGATGAGAATAACACTAAACGGGTTGATTTGCGTTTGGTTGGTGTTAAACAGTAAAAACAGAAGCAATAAAATAGACGCAATACTATAAAAACAGTAAAACAAGAAATAGTAAAACAGCCCTTTCCCGTGCTAGATAAGCGGGAAAGGCGCTTGACCGAAAGGGGCTTAGGGGCGCCACTGGTATAATCGAAGTTTTATTTTGCCATGCTCGTTCACTTCGACGCCTTCGGCGATCAATTTCTGTCGTTGACGTAATAAATCCTCTCCTTTTAGCGAAATCTCTCCTTTGCTGTTGATCACACGAAACCAAGGTAATCGGCTGTTTTGAGGTAGGTTACCTAATGCTTTTCCAACATGGCGTGCGTAGCCGGGGTATCCTGCTAAACGAGCAATTTCCCCATAGGTTGTCACTTTTCCTGCGGGAATTTGATGTATAACTGCAAAAATCTGCGCTAAAAATTGGTTCATGCTGACAATTCGTCCATACTAGCAGTGTCCTAGTTCGATAGTTACCAAGGAACGGTATAAGGAGAGGGCATGCTATTTTCTACCTTTCAATTTCTAATCACAACCGTGTTGGCTGTGGTTTGTGCAAGAGCCATAGGTTTAAGCGAAGGGGACATCCCTGTGCTGGCCATCGTGATCCCTGCGCTGTGGATTTTACCGCAAGGGGGCGTCGCGGGTGTGTTGTTATTGGCTGCAATGACCGCTTATGGTTTCACTTTATCTTATCAGCCAATCGCTCTTTCTGTCAGTGTTTGGGTGCTGCTGCCTTTGTTGACGGTGGCCTTTTCTAAACGCAGTAGCATGGGCGTTATCTTAGTGAGCACGTTGATCGTACTGACGTTGCAAGTCGGTATCATCGTTACTCAATCGGCTGGGAAATTAGGCGGTACAGGCTGGCTGACTGTTATTCAGACTCTTTCTGTTATCGTTGTTTGGTGGTCGGTTGCGCACTGGAAGCCATCTAATAAGCACCGTTGGTGGGCGCTAGGGTTACTGCTACCGCTATGGATGGCCGATTTCTCGTATGCGGTGTTAGTTGCGTTAAGCATTACTGGCATTATGGCGTCGATGGAAAGTTTAACCCAATCCAAACCAGTCGCGGTGAATTGGAATGGTTTGTTATGCTGGACACTTCCAACGGTAGGCTTTGCAAGCTTAGTCGTCTCGCCCACAAGTGATGTACCAAACCCCGTATTCGTGGTTTGGATCTGTTTGCTGGCTACCGCTTGGATGACTGATTATCTACTCAAGAGCACCGAAGAGAATACCGAATGACCAGAACACAACTGAATGTAGATTAGAGCATGTTGTGGGTGAAGTTGTGACTTCATTCTTATGCATATATAGAGCATTAGTATATGATGCTCACCTCTCATTACAATAATATAAACGTCATGGTTCGTGCATTTCGGCTAATAGGTCTTTTATGGCTAGCAACGGCGGCACACAGCGTCATCAGTGCTCCCATAATCAACGCTAAAACATATCGAGTAGCGACAGAAGCGGACGATGTTGTCACGCGTATTTTGTTTGATGCCATTGCTTACCAATTTCGCCTTGAGATTGACTATGTTAATTACCCCAGCTTTGATGCGATCTTGACCGCTATCGAACAAGGGGAGAGCGATTTTGCAGCCAATGTGACTTACACCGAACAGCGTGCTCAACGCTTTGATTTCTCAAGTCCTACCAATATTGAATACACCTATGCATTTAGCCACAGCAACGTACAGTTAACCGATCTGGCGAGGGTCGGGGTTCCCAAAGGAACGATTTATGGTGAGCTGATTGCCGCTTATTTTCCTCATATTATACAGGTTGAGTATGATGGTGCTCGGCGTGCCAAAGAACTTTTAAGCACGGCTGAAGTCGATGTGGTCGTAGACGCGATTAATCAATTAAAGCCGATGTTGATGGCAGGGCTCGATGCGCAATTGCTTAATGACCAACTGCCTATTCAGCCGGTTGCCATTATTACGCCAAAAGGGCACAACACTTTATTACTCAACAAAATTCAAGAATATGTACACTCAGCGTCGGTACAAAAACTGCTTAGAGAATCAGTACAAAAATACCAATTTGATATCCGCAAGCAGGCGTTGCGTCAATCCGTCATCGATAGCGGCTTAAACGTGCAGCGACCGTTAAAAGTAAAATTGGAGAACATCAGCCAATTTGCTCAGTATCAGCACGATGGTAAAGTGAAAGGAATAAACGCGGACATTGTTTTTAAAGCATGTGACATTCTGTTACTCAAATGCGAACTGGCCAGTCAGCCAGACGAAACGTGGGAGAGTATGTATGCCGATTTGGTCAATAAACGCATTGATATCCTAGTACCAGTTACCGTCTCTCAACAACGAAAATCCGACGTTTATTTCAGTGACACGTATTACCAGCCTGAAGCCGTCTTGATTAAGCGTGAAAATTACAAAGACAATGTTTACAGCAATGTGTCGGAATTAATTGTTGAGCGCATCGGCGTGATTAAAGAAGATTTCTTTGAAGAGCTGTTAGGAAAAATGCTGCCCAATAAAGTGCTACATGTTTATAAAACTCAAAATGAATTGGTCAAAGCCTTGCTCGGTAAGGAGGTCGATTACATCGTTCTAAACCGTGCTAACTTTAACCAAATATTGCGCGAAGCGGATAACTTATTGCCGTTGGAGGAAGATCTATTTATCGGTAGTTTTTACTCGTCTGAGATTGCAATGGGCTTTCCCAAAAATAGCATGGGCGCTTCGCTGGCTCCTTTATTTACTCGTGCTATTAAGATGATTGATACGCAGAAAATCATCAACACCTATGATTATCAACCGAATTGGCGAGCAACGTTAGCGGCCGAGAAAACTTTTTCACGCCACACTCAATGGCTGTTTACGTTGGTATTTGGCTTCTTGTTAGTGGTCGCTTTCTATCTACACTCACAATCTGTTACCGATAATTTAACCAAGCTGCGTAATCGCCGAGCTTTATATCGCCGTTATTCGAGAGGCTTAAACAGCGATCTAACCTTGATTTATTTAGATGTGAATAACTTTAAGCCGATAAACGATAACTATGGTCATGAAGTGGGGGATGAAGTGTTGAAAGCACTTGCCAGCCGTATCGATTCTATTTGGCGTGGTCGTAGTTACCGAATCGGGGGTGATGAATTTATCCTGATTGGGCAATATAGTGATGAGGAGCTTGAGCCTGTGTTAATGCAGTTAGAGTCCTTTACCTACAGCGATTCTGCTCGAAATTTAAACATAAAAGTCAATGTGGCGATTGGTGTGTCGAATTACAGAGATCATTTCATGAGCCTGGAAGAAGTATTGCACCAAACTGATATTGCCATGTACCAAAGTAAGCACCACGGTAGCGGTCAACGAGATAATACAAAACCTCTTCTCAAGATAATCAGAAGTTCAAACAAGAGCTAAAATAGTCCACCTATTTTATTGAGTAGAAGAGAAAATAGAAGATTTGTTCAAATGGTGTTCACTTAAAACAAAAAGCTTCCATCCATTGGGATTTCGGCTTGCAATCATTACTATGATGCTTGATAATCGCCGCACTCTTTGGCCAGCAAGCCAAGAAAACAAATCAATGGAGGCTCTGGTCCTCCCGCAACACTAACTTGTGAACTCGGTCAGGCCCGGAAGGGAGCAGCCGCAGCAGGCGACGTGTGTGCCGGGATGTGGCTGGGGCCTCCACCCTTTTTGTCGCTGACAAACTTTATCCGTACACTCCCGATTTCTTCGTTTCAAAAGCTAATGCAATGATGTTTTATCATATTGCAATCTGAAACATACATTTTGTCCAAAGACATGCTGATTCATTTATAATCAATTATTATTGAAAGTTGATTTATTAATAACTATTGGTTTATGACTATGCTCAATCCTATTTGGTTAAACACTTTTAAAACATTAGTCGATATTGGGCACTTTACTAAAACGGCTGAGTTACTCCATATGACGCAACCTGGGGTAAGCCAGCACATAAATAAACTAGAAGCTGCCTGCGGTTATCCTTTGATAAAGAGATTTAACAAGAAATTTGAGTTAACAATCTATGGGCGGAAAGTTTACGATTATGCTGTCAAACACTTTGAAGAAGAGTTTGAGTTATTACAGAATCTAGCACACGACGAACCTTTCCGTGGTCGCTGTACTATAGGCTGTTCGGGGACTTTCGCGTGGCTGATTTATTCACAATTACTTTCTTTGCAAGTGAGCTATCCAGGCTTATCCATTGAGTTAGAAGCAACGCCCAACCATCGTATATTTGAGCAGATATTGCAGGGGAAACTGGATATAGGTCTAGTGACAAAAGAACCTAACCCTAAATATTTCGCGAGCCGTATTGTTGGTGCGGAGTGTCTTGCTCTTGTATTGCCACTGTCCGCAGACGAAAGCTTGCCTATAAATGACTTGTTAATAGAATTGGGAGTCGTTCGTCATCCAGATTTTGCTCACTACTTCCAAACATATGTCAATCAAGCGAATAATGATTTGCTTCGTCTAGTCGATTTGGAAGATGTTCCGACGCAAAGCTATATTAACCAAGTGCACCAAATATTAGTTCCTATAGCTAAAGGGATTGGTTTTACAGTAGTTCCTCGATGGTGCGTTAACTTGTTCGCGGATAAAGAGCAGCTAAAAATATTCAACATTACTGCAGATATACAAGAACCTGTTTACTTGGTTAGCAAACTTAACTCACCTCTTGCTAGGCGTTATGAGCAAGTCATTGATGTTATTGATCACTCTTTTAAGGTTGTTTGACTTGATTGAACCTCACATAAGCAGATGATATTGGCATTAAAGCTTCATAGCTGACCTTGCAATAGAAACCCAAAAGGGCTGGTTGTGCTACCTGCCCTTGAAATTTTATTAATACATCACAGATCGACTATTCGTAATCAGAGGCATAAGTTTCTTCGTATGAGTGCGAGTAAAGCTCAAATAGGTTACCAAATGGGTCTTCTAGATAAATCATTTTAGCGAGCTTGTTATCATCTTCTGGGTGGTAACGCATGATATCCATACGCGCTTTACCGCCATATTGTTCAATGCGCTTAATCGCGCCTTCAAAGTCGTCGGTTTGTAGACAGAAGTGGAAGATACCAAGGCGAGAGAAGTCTACTTCGTGACGCTCTTCGCGCTCTTTCATTTCAAACAATTCAACGCCAATACCATCAGTTGTTACTAGATGTGCAATATTGAAACCTTTGAAACCCTCACCAAAAACAGCAATACACATGCGGCCAATCGCTGACTCTCGCTCTTCAATAACTTGTGTATTATTCATAACGATTTTTAAACCTAAAGCTTGAGTGTAGAACTCAACAGCTTTATCCATATCGCCAACCATAATACCGACGTGATTCATTTTCATAATTCGCTCCTAATACCTTTGATTTTTTGGCTTCGTTTCGATAGATGGGAGTATATGGAGATTGATGAATTAAATAAAATTATCAGTAATTATAAAAATGATAAATTATAATTATAAGCGAAACGCAAGATGTCTTCGTGTTAGAACCAATACAAATGGCGATAGTAGAAAATGATAATTTTCCGTATCTAAGCCAATCCGTGACAGGCTAATTTAGAAAAATCGTTCCGTTCAGATTTGGCCACACATTTGCGAGTGAGCTAAGTGGTATCGGATATTCAACGGCGCCTCATCCATTGAGTTGAAGAAAAAATCTCTTATTAAGGGATTCTTAAGTTACGTCCGTTATTTTTGTTTACAGAGTAAGCAAAAAGGAAATGCCGATGAAAACCATACGCTCAGCATCTGATCTGCAATTGGACGTAATTGATCCTTCTCATCCTCGCTGGTTGGAAGCCATACACCTTGTGCGCGAGCGTTATCAGCAAGCGTTTGATGCACGCCTTATTACTTTTATGCCGGCTTATTTAGCTTTGCTTGATCATGACGAAATGAAATCCGTATGTGGTTTTCGCGTAGCGCAGCAAGAGCCTCTATTTCTCGAACAATACCTTGACCAACCTGCCGATGAAATTTTATCGCAGCGTTTTGATTGCCGAGTATCCCGAAGTGCTTTGATTGAATTTGGCCAACTGGCCTCTTTCGGTCGTGGTTTATCGGCACTGCACTTTACTTTGATCGCTCAACAGCTGGTTGATTTAGGGTATGAATGGTGCGTTTTTACAGCAACGGATCCACTGCATGCTTTGATGCGTCGATTTGGTTTACAACCGACATTGATCGCGAAAGCGTCAGCATCTTGCATTCCTAACGCCAACCAAATTTGGGGCAGTTATTACCAACACAGCCCTCGAATTTTAGCGGGAAATTTGGCGCAGGGGCTGGCGTTGCTCAACCGATTTCATTTAAACCAGAAACAAGCGTGAGGCCTTTGCTATGAACCGAATTTTATCGGCGCTTCATCAACATGCGCAGCAAAAGCCAGATAGCATTGCCTTCATTGGGCACAATGCCAAACAAGAAAAGATAGCGCTGAGCTATCAACAGCTCTTAGAGAAGGTGGAAGCCACAGCACGCACATTGTGCCAGTGGCAGGTTCAGCGTATTGCATTAAAAGCTGAAAATAGTTTGGATTGGGTGATCATCGACCTTGCGGCCATGCACGCAAAAATAGTGCTCGTTCCTGTACCTACTTTCTTTAGCAAGGCACAGGTTGAACACTTACTGTATGAATCAGGGGTTGATGTTTGCTTAGGTGATTGGCCAACGCTAGGTGAACCTTTCTCAACGCTCAGCCATCTACCTGCTTTTGTCTATTTGGCGAATCCATCAGCACAGGTGTTGCCTTTGACGCAAAAAATCACCTTTACGTCTGGGTCCACCGGAACGCCGAAAGGGGTGTGTTTGAGTGACGAAAACATGCAAGCGGTCACGCTGGCGATCGCAGAGAAAATGTCCGCGCAAGTTGAGCGTCACCTCGTGATGCTGCCTCTCTCAACCTTGTTGGAAAATATTACGGGTGTGTATGTTCCTTTGATTCTGGGTGTGACATCGACAGTTGTCTTTGGCAGCGAAGTAGGCTTGACCGGTTCTAGCCAGTTCTGTGGTGCAACGTTCGCACTTGCACTGCAACAGTTTCAGCCGTCAAGCTTGGTGTTAACGCCTGCGTTATTGCTGGCATTAATTGAAGTCGTCAAGCAGAGCCCAGCTCTTGCGCTGCCTTTACGCTGGGTTGCCGTGGGCGGGGCGCGAGTGGCTCCCCAATTAATTGACGCAGCTCGCCAGCTCGGCATTCCCGCTTTTGAAGGGTATGGTTTGTCTGAAAGTGCTTCGGTCGTGAGTATGAATACACCCCAACAAAATCAGCCGGGGTCGTGCGGACAGGTGCTGTCTCATCTTCAGGTTTCGCTGGCACAAGATGGCGAATTGTTAGTTAAAGGCAACACGGCTTTGGGGTATTTAGGTGAGCCGTTTAGCCACGAGTGGTTGTCAACTGGCGATATGGCCACAATCGATGATGAGGGTTTTTTAACCATCATCGGGCGTAAAAAGAACCTCATCATCACCAGTTTTGGGCGTAACGTGGCCCCTGAATGGATTGAATCTCAAGCATTGGCTTTGATTGCGCACCATCGATTTGTGGTGGTGGGCGACGGGCAGGCAGGCCTCACGGCCGTCAGTGACAGTCCTTTACCTGATCTCGTTACGCGCGTGCAACAGCTCAATAGCGTGTTGCCCGATTACGCACACATCACGCAGCTTTGGTTGGTGAGCGATATTCACTGCTGGCAAAAGTGGCTGACCGCTAATGGTCGCCCAAAACGCTTAGCTATTGAAAACGCACTGCAAGAGGCTCGCTTGGCGCGCCACACCACTAATCCACAGACGGTTTTTATCTCTATTCCTTCCTTCTATTCAATGGCTGAGGAGCTTTAAAATGAGCAAATTTTTCCATATTTTAAAAACACAAACTGAGCCAGCACAGCAGCAGATGTTGCAAGCTCCGGTATTTGATGCCTGCGCAAGAGGAGAGATCAGCCTAGAGATGTATATTCGTTTTCTCACTCAAGCTTATCACCATGTTAAACATACGGTGCCACTGCTGATGGCATGCGGCAGCCGCTTAGGCGATGAATATGAGTGGGTACGAACGGCGATTGCCGAGTACATCGATGAAGAAAAAGGCCACCAAGAGTGGATCTTGAACGATATTAAAGCGTGCGGTGGTGATGTGGACGCAGTGCGTCATAATGAGGGCGCTGGGCGCGTCAGCGCTTCCATCGAACTCATGGTGGCGTATCTTTATCACCAGATTGATCGCGCCAACCCATTGAGCTTATTTGGTATGGTGTGGGTACTTGAAGGAACCAGTGTGGGTGTCGGTGGGAATATCGCACGGTTAGTCAAACAGCGTTTGGAGCTTCCTGATGCGGCGATGACTTATCTCACTTCGCACAGTGAACTTGACCAAGGGCACATCCGTTTTTTTGAATCGTTAATGAACAACATTCAGTGTGTATCCGATCAAGCGGCCATCATCCGCTCTGCAAACATGGTGTTTGATCTGTATGGGCAGATGTTGCGAGAACTACCGCTTCCTTGCGAGTCAATGGTGCATGCAGGTTCGCAAGATTTAGCTTCGCAAGGTGTAAGGTCGCAATATGGATCTTAATCATCGACATGTTTTACTCACCGGCGCTTCCGGTGGTATCGGGCAACGCATCGCATTGCTGCTTGCTAAGCAAGGATCCAGTCTAGTTCTGGTGGCTCGTGATGGTCAAAAACTCGAGCAACTTCGGCAAACGCTACCCATGCCTGAGAAGCATCTGATTTTGAGTGCAGATTTAAGCACAGAGTCAGGAATAGAGCAGATCAACACCTTCATTCAGCGCTTTTTTATGGGCCAGAAACGAATCAGTGTGGTGATCAATAATGCGGGCATTAACCAGTTTCGCTTATTAGCCAGACGAACCGCAGTTTCAGTGCAGCAGGAGCTGCATTTGAATTTACTTGCTCCGATGCAACTGACTCAATCGGCGATACATTGGTTGAATAAACCGGGGATTATTTTAAATATTGGCTCAAGTTTAGGGGCTATTGGTTACCCGGGTTATGCCACGTACTGCGCGACCAAAGCAGGGTTGCACCGTTTTAGTGAAGCGATGCAGCGTGAGCTTGAGGGGACGGGTATCAAGGTACTTTACCTAGCGCCGCGAGCGACCAATACCGAGCTGAATAATGACACGGTGAACCAGTTCAACCAAGCCGTAGGCAACCACTGTGATGAGCCAGAGGTTGTTGCCCAACATGTGCTTAGTATGCTCGAAAGCGAATCAACAACTCGCTGGATTGGCTGGCCTGAAAAAGTGTTGGTGCGATTAAATCAACTATGGCCAGCAGTGATTTCGTCGGCAATTAAAAAGCAGCAAGCGACCATTCTTGCCTTTTTGAACCGTTAAAGCGTGATAATTCAAGGAGAACAACATATGAAAACTGTGTTTAAATGGGCCAGTGCATTGGTCATCTTTGCGGTAAGCACGACACCCGCTTTTGCGATCACTCCTTTAGCTCAGGTTCAATCTGATTGGGCCAAATGCCAATACAAAATGAAGTCGAGCGATGATCAAGAACGTTGTTTTGAGCGTGTCATTATGCGTAACACCTTAGAGATGCAATCAAGCAACAGCCCAGAACTCAAAGTGTGGCTTGCCATCAATAAATCCTCATTAGCGGGCGTAAAAGGTGGGTTGGGTGCGCTATCTTTAGTGAAAGAGGCGAAATTATTGTACGAAGAGGTTATCGATCAAGCGCCTAATACCTTAGATGGCTCGGCTTTCACGAGTTTAGGCACCTTATATTACAAAGTGCCCGGCTGGCCAGTGGCTTTTGGCGACGACGTTAAAGCGGAAGAGTTGCTGCAAAGAGCACTGCTGATTAACCCGACAGGAATTGATGCCAACTATTTTTACGGTGATTTTCTTGCCGAGCAAGGCAGAACCGATGAAGCAAGAAAGTACCTGTTACAAGCACAACAAGCACCAGCAAGGCCACAAAGAGCGATTGCCGATGCTGGGCGTCAGCAAGAAATTGCCCTTTTGTTGGAGAATTTAAAATAACGTATGCGTTTATTATTAGTCGAAGATGACAAACAACTGGGCGAGTCAATGCAGGTGGCGTTGACTCGCCAAGGTTATACGGTGGATTGGCTAGAAAAAGGTGGCGGCGTGGCGTGTGCGCTCAAAACTGAACAGTTTTCGGCGGTGATCTTGGATTTAACCTTACCGGATATGGATGGTCTTGAGGTGTTGCGTGGCATTAGAAACGCCGGTTATTCGCTGCCTGTGATGATCCTAACGGCGCGTGATGATATTAGCGATCGCGTCAAAGGGTTAGATGGAGGAGCCGATGAATACATAGGTAAACCCTTTGCGCTAGAAGAGCTACTGGCACGTTTACGGCTTATCATTCGTCGCAGCTCGGGCAGCGCCGAGGCTCTGATTTCGATTGGTGATCTGAGCCTCTCTCTTTCCAAACAGGAGATTGAATATCGTCAGCAACCCCTTAAACTGACGCGCAATGAATATAAAATTCTCGCCAGTTTGATCACTCAAGCAGGGCGAGTGATGAGCAAAGAGCTATTGCAACAAGCGCTTCATGGCTGGGACGAAGGCAGCAGTGACAACGCTATCGAAGTTCACATTCATAACTTGCGTAAAAAAATGCCAGAAAATGTCATCAAAAATATCCGTGGTGTGGGGTATATGATTGAAAAATAAAAAAATCTTTTCGATTAAACGTCGTTTAACACAGTCGGCGGTATGGTTAAGCGGTGGCTTACTGCTCATTTCTCTTTATTTCAGTTTTTCTACTGCTCAACATGAAGTTGAGGAGGTGTACGATGCGCGCTTAGGTCAATCGGCAAAATTACTGTTGATGGCGACTTCTGTCTCTATAAAAGAAGGAGACAATGCCGATCTTCATCAACAGTTTGATCAGTGGATGCAAAGCATTGAACGTCTTTCGCAAGCCAACAAGGAGATGGCAACGCAGTATGGTCACCCTTATGAGCGGTACATTCTGTTTCAGTTTTATCGAGATGGTCAGTTGATGTACAGCTCCGATAGCCAGCAACCCGCTTTTAGCAGCAATGCCAGCAATAATGGATTTGGCAGCGTCACCATTGATGGCCAAACATGGCGCTATTTTCAGTTGTCGCAACCTCATCCTGATCACGGTTCGGAATACATTCTCGTTGCGGAAAAACAGAGTATTCGTGATGAAATGGTCAATGAAATTGCACTGTCGACCGCGTTGCCGCAATTGATCCTGATCCCATGCGTTATTTTGGTGCTGGTGATGCTTATTGGACGAAGTTTCAAACCACTGCAAGAGCTAAAATCGGCGATTGCCATTCGCAGTGTCCACAAGTTGGATCGCATTTACGTTACAGAACAAACCACCGAACTTTCACCATTAGTAGAGACACTCAACCAACTGTTGGCTCAATTAGAATTGGCTTGGCAGCGAGAGAAGCGCTTTACGCGTATGGCTGCTCATGAACTTAAAACGCCACTGACGGTATTGAGATTAAATGCCGAAAACGCCATGCTCAGCCAGAATGAGCAGCAACTGAAATATGATCTGGACATGATTCTTAAGGGTATTGAGCGTACTGACCGCCTTATTCATCAGTTGTTGATGTTAGCCAAAGTCGAAAGCACTATGGAATTGTCATCACAAACGGTCGATCTCTCAGTCTCTATTAAGCAAGTTATCGCAGACCTTGCGCCGTTAGCGTTAAAGCACGACCAACAATTGAGCTTTGAAGGGCAGAGTTTGTCGGTTCAAGGCGACGAGCTATTACTCGGCGTGTTGTTTAAAAACTTAATCGATAATGCGATGCGCTATTCTGGCGTACACAGCCACATTGATATTACGTTGCATGGCGATGATCAGTTTATTCAAGTGAATGTGACTGATAGCGGCCCCAACATCACGAACGAAGCCCGAGAAAAAATATTTGATAACTTTTATCGAGCTAACAGTGAAAAAGGCGATGGGGCAGGGCTTGGAATGTCGATTTGCCGTGATATCGCCGCGCTGCATAATGCCACTGTCGAGTTGCTGCCGAGACACAACGACAGCAACATCTTCAGGGTTTGTTTTCATCTAAGTTAACGGGTCTCTTCTGTTTTTATCCATACTCTTTAGCGGCATGGCGCAAAAATATCTTGCGCTTTCTCGTATGCATTGGTTGATATATCCATAATGCCAAGTAAAGAGTGAAAGAGATTACTGTGAGCATAGGGCTGAGTGGCTGTTTGACGTAAACAGGTTTTATTCACGCCTTTCGTACGGGCGAATCCGTCAGATAACCAGACTAAAAGCGGTACTTGAGTTTGATCATCGGGTGCTAGGCTGTACGGCATGCCATGTAAGAACAGTCCATTTTCTCCCAGCGATTCCCCATGGTCGGAGACATAAATCAATGCGGTGTTGTATTGCGCTTGCAGTGATTTTAGCTTTTCAATCAGCTGCGCCAAAACAAAATCTGTATAACGAATAGTGTTGTCGTAAGTATTCACTATCTGCTCAACGCTGCAATTTTCAATATCCGCTCTTGGGTAATCAGGTTGATATTTAGCCATGTCTTTAGGATAGCGCTTAAAGTAGGTTGGTCCGTGACTTCCAATGATGTGCATGAAAATCATTCGGTTACCAGTTTGGTTGGCAATTTCTTCATCTAAATTGTCTAGCATTGTGATGTCATAACAAGTACTGCCGTCACATCGGCCTTCTCGCGCAGTTTTATCCAACTCTTTCTGCGGAATATTTTTCGCGACGCCTTTATCGCCTCCATCATTCTCTTTCCATAAGAGGTCGACGCTTGCGCGCTGCAAAATATCGAGGACGTTGTCTTGGTTATCCGCTTTGGTACGATCAAAATTATCACGATTCATATTGGAAAATAAACAAGGTACAGAGACCGCTGTCGCAGTACCACAAGAGGCGACATCACTGAAAAATATAGGCTGATAAGGCGCGGTATAAGCATTGGTATCACGTGTGTAGCCATAGTATTGGTAATTTTGTGCGCGAGCCGTTTCTCCTAGCACAAATAAGACTAAGGTTGGTTTTTCTGCATCACGGCTATGGGTAATTTTCGGTTGCTGCTGCGCATCAGCGCCGATAATTTGATACACCACGGGCTCGGTAAAATAGCGATCTTTCACAAGACCATAAGCGCTATAGACAAAGTGAGTGGGGATGATCATTTTCTTGAGGTAACTATTGTTGCGTCCAACCGACGAATAGTTCTGATAATACAGCGCCGCAATAATGACGATGCCGAGTAAAGAGAGCAATATTGATAGCGCTTTATAGCCTAAAAAGCGGGAAATGGATTTTTCTACTTTAAGTGGCGAAAGCAGTAATAGAGCAGCAGGGAGGATGCCCAACGCTGAGATCCAGACAATGGAATAGAGACTGACATAAGAGCCTGCCTCACTGCTATTGGTTTCAACGACATTGAGCAACATGTCTCGGTCGACAATCGTGCCGTAATTGTAACTCGCATAACTCACCACAGCAGAAAGGATGAGTAAGACCGCAAAAAAAGGTTTTAGAAAATAAGGCCACGAAAACAGTTGGAAAATAAGGTTCAGCGCCAAAAAGAAAAAAATCGGTATTGAGAACGCAAACCCCCAATTGAACTGCTCAGTAGCCGAAAAAATCTGTGCCAATTTGGCATAAATAGGGATGTTGAGTACCAAGCTGAAATAGAGAGCAAGCAACAAGGTAATACTTGCGTATGAGAAGCGAGGATTTTTCATTGTGGGTTCCATAACATACCGTGTGATGAGAAGACGTTATGGAACTTATAAAGATCTTTTCTTAATAAAGGCTTAAGAAATTCAATCGTTAGAATGAGATGAGTTTTTGGTAGTTACTTATCTTAGTACCTTGCGCACCTTGCCGAATGCTAAAAGTGATGGCGTAAATACTATTGCCGTTCGTCTTTAGGAGAGTCCATGACCACCATGGTGGTGATCGATTTCACCGTTAAGCACTCACCAAGCACATCGGCGTGAAAACGTTTATAGGCGCTGAGATCTTTGGTTTCGACGCGCAGCAAATATTCGTTCATCCCGGTAATATTGTGGCATTCGACCACCTCCTTGGCGTAGCGCACATGTTCTTCGAAACTGAGCTGCGCTTTTTTCGTGTGGCTGTTTAAGCCAATTGCCACATAAGCGACAAACCCGACATCAAGTTGGGTTTTATTTAAGACCGCTCGATAGCCTTTAATGATCTGCTTACGCTCGAGATCCTGCACGCGGCGCAACGTGGCGGAGGGCGATAAGCCGATGCGTTCAGCCAGTTCTACATTCGCGACTCGGCCATCAAGTTGTAGCTCTTGCAATATTCTCTCGTCAAATCTGTCCATGGCTTATTTTTATTGCTCAATATTGGTGGTATTGACCAATATAAGCACAATATTGCCAGCCGATACCATTATTATTTGTTCATCATTATTAAATAGAGAAAGAAGATGGATTACACACAATGGTGGCCACTGGTGGCTTTTGCTTTTGTTTCGACCTTTTCACCGGGTCCAAACAACATCATGCTGATGACATCTGGTGCGAATGTGGGCTTTATGCGCACTATTCCGCATATGCTTGGTGTAACGTTTGGTTTTAGCATTATGGTGCTGTTGGTTGGTGTTGGGTTAACGGGTTTATTCCATCGTTATCCTATGTTGCAACAAGGCTTGCAAATTGCCTGCACCATTTATTTGGTCTATTTGGCGATAAAAATTGCGCTGAGTAATCCTTCGCAGGGAGAGAAGCAGTATCAACCGATGTCATTTGTTTCGGCTGTACTGTTTCAATGGGTCAACCCCAAAGGTTGGTCGATGGCGCTGACTGCGGTGAGTGTATTTAACCAAAGTGCGAGCTGGGCGCAGCTAATGCTGATTTCATTGGTGTTTGCTTTGGTGAACATTCCGTCGGTCAGTGTTTGGACTGCGGCGGGTAAACAGTTGAGCCACTGGATGAATCACCCAAGTTATGTCCGCTGGTTTAACGGCGCGATGGGCGCGTTGCTGCTACTGTCCGTTGTTCCTATGCTGTAGAGATTCGGTGAGACGTTGCTGTGTGGGAGCATTATCAACGCAGCAAAATAAAGTGGGTACTGAGCGACCCACTTTGTTTCTCTAGTTTGCTTGATATTAACCGTTCGCTATATTGCCCATAAAATTAACGCCAATATTTGCGGTGAGAGTATGCGTAGGCACATTACTAGCGGATAGACAGTGGCGTATGCTAACGCAGAAGCGCCGCTGCTTTCGTGCAGCGCATTTGCAAAAGCAAGAGCGGGTGGATCGGTCATCGAGCCTGCTAGCATGCCACAGATGGTGAGATAGTTAATATGGCCTAAAACACGAGCCAGTATTCCGACAGTGATCAATGGAATACCCGTGATTAACATGCCGTAGCCCATCCAACTGACGCCATCGCCTTGCACTAAGGTTTCAACAAAATTACCCCCAGATTTTAACCCGACTACGGCTAAAAACAGCACAATACCAATTTCTCGTAGAGCAAGGTTCGCGCTGGGCGGCATAAACCAATACATTTTGCCAATGCTGCCGATACGCGCCAAAACCAGTGCGACAATCAGCGGTCCTCCAGCTAAGCCGAGCTTAATGGCGGCGGGGAATCCCGGTAGATAAAACGGAATAGATCCGAGTAATACCCCAAGTCCAATCCCAACGAAGACTGGTAGCATCTGCACATGCTGTAATTTTTGGTGCGCGTTGCCGACCATGCCACTTACCGCTTCAATCGCTTCTTGACGCCCGACTAAATTGAGAATGTCGCCAAACTGTAAGGTAGATTGGCTGGTTGGGATAAGCTCAACCCCGGCACGGTTTAAACGCGAAACGACGACGTCGTATTTCTCTTTTAAATCCAGATCGCGCAGCTTTTTACCAAGCACAATCTCGTTGGTGACGACTAAGCGCTGTACTCGCAGCTCAGTGCCGCGTGTCGAAAGTGATGCATCGACCTCTTCGCCAATCACCAAGCGTGCTTTTTCTAACGCTTTTTTATCGCCGACCAGATGAAGCAAATCATTCACTTCAACTCGTGAATCGGGTTTGGGTACTGAAAGGTGTTCACCACGTTTGAGGCGCGAGCACACAATATCGCCATCACTGAGCGCGGGAATGTCTTTTAAGAGCAGGCCATTTAAGTTGGGGTTTTTAATCGCAACGTTGATGGTGTGTAAGCTCTCTTTTTTGTGGCCGTTGTGGATCTCAAAGTCTTCGGCTTCGGCGTCAACACTGACACGAAAGGCAATTCTGAGCAGCCACATGGTAAGCAAAATACCGCATATGCCAAAGGGGTAAGCAATCGCATAACCCATACCCGTCAGGTCAAGCATGTTCTCTTGGCCACCTAACTCAGTCAGGATTTGTTGCCCTGCGCCTAATGATGGCGTATTGGTGACTGCACCGGAGAATACACCAAGAATAACGGGTAAAGGCACATCAAACAGATAGTAAAGCGCGACCGTCACCACACAGCCCAGCAACACAATCAGTGCGGCAAAGGCGTTGAGTTTTAGTCCTGAGCTTCGAAGTGAAGAGAAAAAACCGGGTCCGACTTGTATACCAATGGTGTACACAAATAGGATAAGGCCGAACTCTTGAATAAAATGCAACGTATTGTAGTCAAGAACCACACCCCACATTCCTGTAAAGTGACCGACGAGAATGCCGCCAAACAGCACCCCGCCGATCCCTAAACCAACACCGTAGACGCGCCAATTCCCTATCCACAAACCCAGCACAGCTACCAGCGAGAGAATGCTGATAGAAAGTGCAATGTCACTCATGATGAGTCTCCTGAACAATTTAAAAACGGCTGGTGGGCAAGCTTAATGAACGGCAGGGGTAGGCGTAAGAACTCGGTTAGTGGTTATGTCTACAGCTGGAGGGTTCAAATACGGCATTGAGAAGTCACCTAGTGAAATGAACTCTCGATGTCGTTTTGTGGTTGCCCTGAACTTATGACCAGTAATACTGTAATGAACTACAAATGTTAACTATAGGTATGCAAATTTGTGCACCGGAACGAATATTAAATTTCTCAGATAACTAATTGTTAGATAAGAGTTAAATTTATCCATTTCCTGTGCGTTGCTCACCACTATTTTTATCGAGAAAATAGCCCATACCGCGTTTAGTTTTAATCAGTGCTGATGAGAAAGGGTCATCAATTTTTTTGCGTAGACGACGCATATACACATCGACTACGTTGGTTAGGGGATCTTGATGGAGGCCCCAAACATTAGCAAGAATCCGTTCTCGGCTAAAAATATGACCAGGTTTATGCATCAATAGCTCTAATATTGAGAGTTCTTTGGCGGTTAACTCAATGGCTTGCCCTGCCCGTGTTACGGTCATGGTTGATAAGCAGAGCGTTAAGTCTGCAATGTGCAGAGTGGGCATTGGCGCAGAGTCAGAATGTCGACGTTGCAGCGCATCTAGGCGAGCCAGTAACTCTTCAAAATGAAAAGGTTTTGCCAGATAATCATCCGCACCAATGCGTAGGCCCCGAACCCGTTCTTCAACTTCGCCCAGTGCAGAAAGCATCAAAATGCGCACATCAATACCGGCTTCACGTATTTGCTGACAAAGAGTTAATCCATCGGTGTGCGGAAGCATTCGATCTAAAATTAAAAGATCGGGCTCGCCGCTTATGAGTGTTTCAAGTGCGTATTGCCCATCATTTAGTCGCTGAATGTGGTGACCTTCTGCTTTGAGCCCTCGCTCAATAAAGTTGGCAATTCTGGCATCATCTTCAATTAAAAGAATTCTCATGATTCTTCCTCTTCCAGTTCAAAGGTAAGTGTAACGGTTGTGCCTTGAGCCAATTGGCTTTGGAATGCGATGGTTCCGCGTTGCTGTTGCACAATGTTATAAGCCAGCGTTAAACCAATCCCTAAGCCATCAGGGCGATAGCGTTTGCCGTTTTCGGACCGAAAATAGCGTTGGAAAATCTGTGCGAGGTCCTCTTGGTCAATGCCAATACCGTGATCTTGTAATTGAAGATGAAATTGCTTGGGCTCAACTAGCAGAGTGAGCGTAATAGGCTGGTGATGTGGATCATAGCGCAATGCATTATCGACGATAATTCGCACGGTCATCAGTAGCTTATCTAAATCAGTATGAAAGATCCGAGCTTGCCAGTTTGCCTGTTGTGGATGAAGACATTCAAGTTGCACTTGATGCGCGTGAGTTAAAAGGGTGGCCTGTCTCGTCACCGATTGCCATAGGTTCTCTAAGGTGATGGGGCTAAGAGCCGGTTGGAACAGCTTTTCATCTTGACGGATAAGCAGCAATAAATCGTCGATCCGGTAGGAAAGGTGGGTTGCCGATTCATTGATACGCTGTAGCGTTTGTCGATACTCTTCATCACTATTTTGACGACTGCGAAGGGTAATTTGCGCTTCTCCTAAAATGGCCGTTGCGGGAGTACGCAATTCATGGCTGACGTTCGCAAAAAACTCTTTCTGCTGGCGTTTAGCTTGCTCCAATGTTTCGAGTGCATTGGCGAGTTCTTGGGTGCGTGCAGTAACTTCTCGCTCAATGAGTTGACGCGAAGCGATCTCTTTTTGCTGCGCATTTTCAAGGCTTTGTGCCATGTAATTAAAATGCTGCGCTAGGGTTCTGAGCTCACTTGGCCCGCTGACCGATACTCGATGGTTAAGATGGCCTTGTTCTAAAGCTGAAGTGCTTTTTAGCAGTTCCGCTAACGGTTTGGATAAGGTGCGCAGTAACCAGCCTCCGAGTAGCAAGCCAAAGACTACCCCTAGTAATGATAAGGTTACAATGACATTTTCTACATCAGATAATGATTTCATCGCTGCGGCTTCATAGCGTGCAGTACGTTGTTTCTGTAGAGAAATAGCTTGATTCAGCAGCTGGCGTAGGTCGGTATTATCCACTTTATCAAAGGTGTCACTGAGTAAAAGCCAGCGATCATTATTGTCTGTGATTTTTGCGATTTCCCAGGATCGAAGCGCTGTTTTTAATCGTCCAAAGTTAGTTTCAAAGAGAGAAATGACTTTGATTTGCTGAGTGATCTCGGCAAAGTCTTGGTTGGTGATACCGTGTTGTTGTGCTTGCTCGGTTAGCAAATAGAGCTCGCTGAGCAAATCTTCAATCTTTGAAAAGCGCATGTCTCGTTTGAGCGTGCTGCCATCTTTCGTCAATAAATACTCGGCAAGCCAAATTTTCAACTGCTGTTTTTCCGTGCTCAACTGCATAAAGCTTTGCAAGATTTGATTGGAGATCTGTCCGCGCTGAATGTGCTCATTAGCGACGTTATTTGACCATAAAGCGGTGCCAGCTTGGGCTAAGATTAGGGTGAGTAACAGAGCCAGTACGAGAGATAATTGATAACGAAACATAATGATCGCCGCATAAATTCAATAGATGAGCAGAGTAAGCGATCCGTTGGTATTGGGTAAAGAATATTCATCTGAAGTTAATCTAAGCGCATGCTTTAGGTTCATCGAGAGGCTGTAAATTACTCCCATCAACCACATTACTCCCATCAACTAGATAATTAGATAAGGTCTTCATCATGCAACGTACACATAAAAGAATTTCTATTTCAGCATTATTACTCTGCGGGTTGTTACCGCTGTCCGCTCAGGCTTCTGACTTATTGGTTAATAACAATATTAGCCATCAAGAGGTGCTTGATGCCCAGCAAGCTTGGGGAGAAGCGTTAATCAAGATAAGCCAGACTTATGAGCAAAAAGGTCATGCTGAAGCGAAGAAGTTGGCAAAGCAAGTATTAGACCAAGCGTATGGCTATCAACAAGGTGCGGTGCTTTTCAAACCTACGCTTGCCAGTGGGGAGCAAACCTTTCGTACAGAAGCGGACGGAGCACTATCGTATTTTGTCGGCAGTGATAAGCAATACCCACAAGATTCTGGCTTTGCACTAAAAGGTTGGAAGGAGTATAGCTTTGATAACGCAGCAGTCTACATCAACGGCGATGTGGCCTTAACCATGGGGCACGTTAAGCTCATCGACAATAAAGGAAAGAAAACCGTGGTGGATAAAAGCTGGGCATTTAAGAAAGATGAACAGGGCCAACTGCGAATTGTTCTGCACCATTCATCACTGCCTTTTCAACCTTAATTGAGGGGAAAACTTTTAGATGTGGGTGATGGTAATACACCCACATCGCAGACCTTTCTGTTGTGCCAGTTAAACGCCAGCACGCTTGAGTAGGCCAGCCATCAGTGGCGAGCTTGAACGAACCTGTTTTGATTTGTTCTGTAATGTTTTAGCCAGCGTTGGGTTATTGATGCTTTTGGCAATGTAGGCCATTGAATGATAGAAATCTCCTGCGGATTTCATTTTATTGGCGTCATTTAATGGTGCTAACAGTTGCACCATGGTTGTGCCACTCATCGCTTGTTGGGTGGCGTACTCTTGTACTGCATCGAGTAGAAGATCGAGATCGACCATCGCCTCGGCACTTTCCACACCATGTTTTTTCATCTCTTTGCGGTTACGTTTACGCATTTGCTTAATGACAAAGGCCGGTTTGTTGAGCTTTTTAAAAGCAAAGTAACCAAGAACGACTGCAAGCACGACACCGCCCGCCACATAACCCCAAATAGAACCGGAAGATTCAACAACAGGCTTTAGGGTTTCAACGGTATATTCAACGGTAGTGGGTGTATCAGACATTATTATTTCCTTAGAATGCAGCTTCAAAATCAGAAGCTATTAATTAATCTGGCAGGGGGAAAAGCGCCTTGCGATGAATCAAAGATCCATGAAAAGGAGAGCTTCTGCCTCACATTACTCTCTTTTTGGGGTGAGGAGGCAAGAAAGCAAGCCCATTTTAGGGATTATTAATGAGTTTGTTGATAATTGTGCGAGTTGGTCACACAAATTATGCGATTGCCTCTGTGTGTATGAGCTTAGCGAGGTGATATAAAGATTGAAATGCACAGCCGTCATGAGGTTTAATGTTACGGTAACATTCAGTTGGAAAACAGAATAAAAATGAGCAGTATGCAACGTAAAACTAGGCCTACCCTGCAAGATATCGCAGACCGCGTGGGTGTGACGAAAATGACCGTTTCCCGTTTTCTACGCGACCCCAATTCGGTCGCATTGGCAACCCAAGAAAAAATTGCCGCAGTGATTGAAGAATTAGGTTATATACAAAATCGCGCCCCGGCGATGTTGTCGAAATCGTCAAGTAAGGCGATTGGTATTCTTCTGCCTTCCTTGTCAAACCAAGTGTTTGCCAATTTAGTTCAAGGGATTGAGTCGGTAACCAAAGCAAGAGGTTACGATACACTTATTGCCCACTTTGGTTATAACGTGCAAGAAGAGGAGGAGAAAATTGCCTCGTTGCTGTCGTATCAAGTCGATGGTCTTATTTTGACCGAAACGCACCACTCCGAACGTACCATCCAAATGCTAAAAGCGGCGGGTGTGCCAGTGGTTGAAACGATGGAGCTGCCAGACAAGCCGATCAATATGGCTGTGGGGTTGGATCACGAACAGGCCTCGTATCATGTGGTGACGCAGATGATTGATAGTGGCAAACAGCATATTGCCTATCTCGGTGCGCGTCTTGATACTCGAACGCAGTTGCGGATGAATGGCTATGATCGTGCAATGCAAGATGCAGGCTTAACCGCAGTTCATATCCTAACTCAAGAGCATTCAAGTTTTACTCTCGGCGGTGATTTACTCGAACAAGCCTTAGAAGAGAGGCCAGAGATCAACGGCATCTTCTGTACTAATGATGACATTGCAATTGGTGCCATGATGAAGTGTGCACATCGAGGGCTGAAGATTCCTCAAGATATTGCAATCGTGGGGTATAACGCGCTCGATATAGGTCAAGCGATTTCGCCAAAGCTAACCAGCGTAGAAACGCCTCGGTTTGAGATTGGCAAGAAAAGCGCTGAGCTATTATTGTCCGCACTGGCTGGTGAAGTGATTGAGCAGAAAGTGTTCGACTTAGGCTTTAGTGTCACCGATGGCGAGAGCCTGTAGTCAGCTTGTTATTCAGCCATTGAAGTGGTTGGGTTTTTCACTTCAATGGCTACATTAAGCTCATGTTGTATCAATTAGGGTAGAGGAACGAAGCCCCTTGATTGGCGGCAGAGACATTATCTCGGCACACTTTAAACAGATCGCGCCCCCAAGTTTGCTGTGTGAGTTCAGTATCACAAGTGGCGATATCGCGGCCTTCGGTTGGCGTTAAGTTCTCTAATCGGCCTGTCACCGCATCGACGCGGATCCTATCTCCCTCTTCAATAAGCGCAATTGCGCCGCCTCTTAATGCTTCCGGTGAGACGTGAATAGCCGCAGGAATTTTACCAGAAGCGCCGGACAAACGACCATCGGTCACTAACGCAACCTGATAGCCCGCTTTTTGTAAGTTGCCTAAAATCGGCATTAACTTATGCAGCTCAGGCATGCCATTGGCTGCTGGCCCATTGAAGCGGACTACAACCACGCAATCTTGATTGAGCTCGCCGCGTTGATACGCCTGCTCAACCTGATGTTGGCAAGCGAACACTTTGGCGGGCGCTTCAACAATGCGATGTTGCTCAGCCACGGCAGAGACTTTGATCACCGCTTGCCCAAGGTTACCCGATAACACTTTAATACCACCAGAGCGCTGAAATACCTTATCAGGCAGGGCGATTACTGAGGGGTTTTTAGTTTGAGTACAGGCTTGCCATTCTAATGTATGGCCCACTAATTGCGGTGATTTTAGCTGATCTGCAAATTCACCAAACACGGGTTTTACGTCGCTGTGAAGTAACTGCGCTTGATGCAGACGCGTCATCAACATGGGTACGCCGCCTGCGAGCTCAAATTCATTGATATCCGCCGAACCATTGGGGTAAACATTCACCACAAGAGGAACGACGTCAGACAGATCACTGATATCTTGCCAAGTCAGCACAATACCCGCCGCGCGAGCAACAGCCAGTAAATGAATGGTATGGTTTGAACTGCCACCAGAGGCGAGCAGAGCCACCAAGCCGTTGACCACACTTTTTTCGGTCACCACCTCATAAAGTGGACGGAAATGCGCCGTGCCATCGCTCATGGCGGCAAGGCGGATTGCGGCATGTTGCGTCAATGCATGGCGCAGTGGGGAAAAGGGAGCGACAAACGCTGACCCTGCCAGCATTAAACCCATCGCCTCAAACACTAATTGGTTGGTATTGGCGGTGCCGTAGAAAGTGCAAGTGCCCGGGGAGTGATACGAAGCGCACTCCATATTCAGCAGCGCGCTATCATCAACCAAACCTGCCGCGTGTTTTTGGCGAACATCGACCTTCTCATCATTAGTAATGCCAGTGGACATTGGCCCTGCGGGAATAAAAGCCGTTGGTAGGTGCGCAAACGCCAGCGCGCCCATCAGTTGCCCGGGCGCAATTTTGTCGCAAATACCGAGCAGTAATGTGCCATCAAACATATTGTGGCTGAGTGAAAATGCCGTGGCTTGTGCAATCAAATCGCGTGAGAACAACGACATATCCATGCCCGCTTGGCCTTGCGTTACGCCATCACACATCGCAGGAACGCCGCCAGCAACTTGTGCCGTGTGGCCAAATGGGGCGAGCACTTTTTTGATTTGCTCAGGGTAATCTTTATACACTTGGTGCGCGCTAAGCATGTCGTTGTATGCTGTGATAATGGCTAAGTTAGAACGCGTTAAATCGAGAATGTGCGCTTTTTCTTGAGAGCAAGAGGCGGCGACGGCGTGAGCCAAATTACCACAAGAGAGTGATGCTTTACCCTTGCCACTGTGCTGCTGTGCCTTGGCGCGGTTGAGAAACTCATCACGCAAAGTACGGCTACGCTGAATAATTCGTTCGGTGACGGCTGTGATGGTTGGGTTTAAGGCTGTACTCATGCTGACACCTTTTGACCATCTAAAGTGAGCTCGCGCAATGCCACTAGGGCGCGCTCTACAACCTCATCAATATCCGTATCGATATCAACGATAGCGACTTTCACTTCGTTGTCGGGGCGCTCTAACGTATTGAACTGGCTTTCCACCATGTTCGCTTTCATAAAGTGGCCTTTACGCGCTTGCATGCGCTTCATGATTAAATCAAAACTGCCATCGAGAAAGAGAAAGGTCACATTTTGGTTACCGTCACGGATTTGATCGCGGTAGGTTTTTTTCAACGCAGAGCAAACAATCACGCCGTGCTCATTTTTACTCTCTAAGCTAAAAGCCGCGTCACGGATGCGCTCTAACCAAGGTTTGCGATCGTCATCATTTAGCGGCTCTCCGCCTGCCATTTTGAGAATATTGGCTTTTGGATGAAGGTCGTCACCGTCGATGAATTTCGCCCCTAATTTCTGGGCCAGTTTCGCGCCTACAGTGCTTTTTCCGCAGGCGCATACGCCCATTACAATAATGCTACTACCAGTCATACGGACTCCTTGAGTGGTATTCTGAGCTGGATCTCATTTTTTAAATTCACTTGGAAATATGACTTTATCTTATCCATGTTATCGGTAACATGTTACCCGTAACTTAGAGATTTGTGAACTGAAACACAAACAAAACAATACGTGATATAAGGTGAAGAACATGGAATTGATGACTCAAAGCAGTAACCCTGCTTACCTATTAGCAATCGCGGGATGTGCGATTGCAGCACTACTGATTTTAATCATGAAGTTGAAGATACACGCCTTCGCTTCATTAACCTTAGTCAGCCTTGGCACTGCAATTGCCACCGGCGTTGCGGCGGAAAAAGTGGTCCCAACCATGATGTCTGGTTTTGGTGGAACCCTAGCGTCCGTTGCTTTGCTGGTCGGCTTAGGTGCGATGATTGGCAAAATTTTAGAAGTGACGGGCGGTGCTAAAGTGCTGGCCGATACCTTGATAGGCCGCTTTGGTGAAGAAAAAGCGCCGTTTGCACTGGGTATTGCTTCATTATTGTTTGGTTTTCCCATCTTCTTTGATGCGGGATTGATCGTGATGATGCCGATCATTTTTAGCGTAGCGAAGCGCTTTGGTGGCTCACCATTGAAATACGCGCTGCCTTCAGCTGGTGCTTTTGCCGTGATGCATGCCTTTGTGCCGCCTCATCCTGGGCCAGTTGCGGCTTCAGATCTTTTAGGTGCTGATCTTGGTCTGCTGCTGATTGTTGGTATCTTGGTCGCGATTCCTACTTGGTATTTTGGCGCTTACCTCTTTGGCCTGTATGCGGGTAAGAAATTTGATATTCCACTCTCCAAAGCGTTTTTTAATACCGAGCAAATTATTGATGAAAATAAATTGCCAAAATTTGCCACGGTATTAGCGATTTTAGTGATGCCAGTGCTGCTCATTTTTATGGATACAGGTCTTAATACCCTTGCGGTAGCAGGCGTGATTGACGGTAAAGCGCCATTGGTTGAATTCTTACGCATGTTGGGTAAAACCCCTGTGGCACTGTTGCTGACTCTGCTAACTTGTTTACTGGTGTTTGCCAAAGATTTTGGAATGAACAAGCTGGAAAAACTGTGCAGTGACTCGTTAGCGCCTATCTGTGCGGTAATTCTTGTGACGGGTGCGGGCGGCATGTTTGGTGGTGTGTTGCGCGCCAGTGGCATTGGCCAAGCATTGGCTGACGTGTTATCCGATGCCGGCATGCCTATCATAGTCGCGGCGTTTGTTATCGCAACTTGCTTACGTGTAGCGCAAGGCTCTGCCACCGTGGCATTAACCACCACCGCCGCTTTGATTGCGCCGATTGTGGCACAAACCACGGGTTTGAGTGAGTTGGATTTATGTTTTATCGTGATTGCGATTGCTGGTGGTGCAACGGTACTATCTCACTTTAATGACTCAGGCTTCTGGCTGGTTTCTCGCTTGATGGAAATGGATGAGAAAACCACACTCAAAACTTGGACTGTGATGGAAACACTGCTTGGTAGCATCGCGTTTGTGATTGTCGCTGTCCTAAGCTTCTTATTATAAAAAGCGTTTTACTATAAGGTTATGAAATGAAAACTCTTGAACAACGATTGAAAGAAATCAAAATCGTCCCTGTGATTGCGATTAATGATGCTAGCCAAGCGGTCCCTTTGGCCAAAGTATTGGTTGAAAATGGGTTGCCATGCGCGGAAGTGACCTTTAGAACAGAAGCGGCTGCAGAATCGATTCGTTTGATGCGCGCCGCCTACCCAGAGATGCTGATTGGCGCAGGGACAGTACTGACCACGGCGCAAGTAGACCAAGCCATTGAAGCGGGCGTGGACTTTGTAGTCAGCCCCGGTTTTAACCCAAACACGGTGAGATATTGTCAGCAACGTCATGTGGCAATTGTTCCGGGTGTCAACAACCCAAGTTTGGTTGAGCAAGCGATGGAAATGGGTTTGCGCACATTGAAATTCTTCCCAGCCGAGCCTTCAGGTGGCGTGGCAATGCTCAAAGCATTGACGGCCGTTTATCCGGTCAATTTCATGCCAACAGGTGGCGTTAGCCCAAGTAACGTTCAAGATTATTTGTCGATTAAATCTGTAGTGGCGTGTGGCGGTACGTGGATGGTACCGACAAATCTGATGGATAAAGGTGATTGGCAGGGAATTGCGGAATTGGTGAAAGCGCTATAACCCTTTCTATTTTCTTTAAGAGCAACGGCTTGCTTCGGTAGGCCGTCTTTTTATTCCGTGCGCACCTCCGACCATTAACGATAAAAATAATCGAGAGTAACGCGCGATCAAAAATCTCGTTACAATCGTTCTCCTACTCATTTCACGATAAGCCAAGCTATGTACGCAAACCGACGCGCAGAATTAATTTTAGTTATCACAACGTTATTGGCCGCTGCGGGCTGGGTGTTTTCCAAACAAGCCATTCAAGGCCTACCGCCTTTTGGCTTTATTGGCGTGCGCTTTCTTTTAGCGTCGCTGTGCCTACTGCCATTTTGTCTTAAAGCGCTGCGCCAAGCCTCACTGCACGATTGTTTAAAATCGATGGGTGTGGGCGTGTTGCTAGGTGGCTCGATTTTTTGCTGGATCCACGCGATTTCCATTAGCGACACGCTAGGCGAGGGGGCATTCATCATGAGTCTCTCTATGCTGTTTGTTCCGTTATTAGCATGGCCGCTGTTTGGCACTAAACCGGTGCGCGCATTTTGGTTGTCGCTACCCATTGCGCTGATTGGGCTCTTTTTACTGTCGTGGAATGGGGAGTGGGTCGTCGCGACCAGCCAGCTGTGGTTTATTGCTGCGGCCTTTAGCTTGGCATTGCATTTTAACTTTAACAGTCGTTTTTCGGCTAATCTACCGCCGATGTTGCTCACCACATTACAACTGTTTGTCGGCGGCTGCCTTGGGGTATTACTCTCTTTACTGTTTGAGTCATGGCCAGATCAAATAAGTTTGATGACATGGAAGTGGCTTGCTCTGAGCGTATTACTCGCCACCAGTTTGCGGTATTTGATGCAAACCGTAGGTCAAAAGCACGCCAACCCCACCAATGCGGCCATATTAATGCTGCTTGAGCCAATCTGGACACTGGTTCTGAGCGTGCTGATTTATGATGAATCGATGCCAGCGAATAAGATTTTCGGCTGCGGCTTGCTGCTCTGTTCGCTTCTCTTCTATCGAATGGGCCATTTTCGTCATCGTTAAAAGAGCCAAAGCGTGAAGCGAAATTAAGTTGCTAGAGAGCTCTAAGAAGTATTGAGTTTCTTTGCCTTTTAGAGGGAGGGAACTGATTTTGCGCTCGTAGATAGCGCGGGGAACATGATGAGTGATTCGGTTGATAAATGATGTTTGAACAGAAGTAGTTAGATCTTAAACCTTACAAGATACTGCTATCGATGAATTTTCAGATAAATGCCTTTTCTCTCAATGTGTTGATTCAGAAAGGCCAACTACGTAGACGATAAAAAGGTAAATACAAGGTTATTAAAATATTAAAACTATTACTTGCAAGCATCATTCCCTTAACTACACTTGACTTTGCTCATAACATCAAAATTAATTGACAGATGATGATTAAAAATCATCCATTTATGAGTATAACTTTTTTCATAGTTGATACTTGATTTAGTGTGGAAATAAAAATGATTAGGGATATCAAAATAACTGCCCGAACAACCATTTCATTTGGTTTACTAGGATTTATATGTTTATTGCTTGGCCTTTTTTCGATAGCACAACTTTCTAAATTGAATGACGTTACAGATGAATTAGCCCTACAAAGAATGCCAGCAATTGTTACTGCTGAAAAAATGCGGCGCATGGTTCTACTTTCACAAATTTCTATAGCAGAATTATCTGACGCCAAATCGGCCGAGCAGCAGCTAAATGTCAAAAACACGATTAATAGTTTAACAAAAGAATATAATAAGAATGAAGCCGATATTAGCCTAATAGTTAAAAGTCAAACCGCTCAAACGC